>JAUPKO010000851.1 GCA_030837395.1 Actinomycetota bacterium
AGGCCTACCACGGCTGGACCTACGCCACCGACGCGATCTCCACCTCGATTGCCGACAATCCCAACGCGCTGTCCACCCGGCCGTCCTGGGTGCACACCGTGCCCTCCCCCAACGCCTACCGCGGTGAACACCGTGGACCGGAGGCCACCCGGTATGCACCGGACGCCGTCGAGATCATCAACAACCTTGCCGCCCTGGGAAAGCCGCCCGCCGCGTTCATCTGCGAGCCGTTCTACGGCAACGCCGGCGGGATGGCGCTACCCGACGGCTACCTCAAGGCGGTCTACGCCGCGGTGCGCGCTGCCGGGGGTGTGGCCATCGCCGACGAGGTCCAGGTCGGCTATGGCCGTACCGGCCGGTGGTTCTGGGCGTTCGAGCAGCAGGACGTGGTCCCCGACGTCGTGTGCGTGGCCAAGGCGATGGGCAACGGCCAACCGCTGGGTGCGGTGATCACCACCAAGGCCATCGCCGACACCTACCGCACCCAGGGCTACTTCTTCTCCTCCGCCGGCGGCAGCCCGGTGTCCTGCGTGGTGGGCTTGACCGTCCTCGACGTCCTCGAAGGCGAGGGTCTGCAGGAGAACGCGCTCACCGTCGGCGACCACCTCAAGGCCCGGATCAACGAGTTGGCCAGCCGTCACCCGATCATCGGCACCGTGCACGGCAGCGGGCTGTACATGGGCGTCGAATTGGTCCGTGACCCCGCCACCCTCGAACCGGCCGCCACCGAGACCGCGGCGATCTGCGAGCGGATGCGTGAACTCGGTGTGATCGTTCAGCCCACCGGAGACCGGCAGAATGTCCTGAAGATGAAGCCGCCGATGTGCATCACCCGGGAGTCCGCCGATTTCTTCGTCGACATGCTCGAACGGGTCCTCGCCACCGGCTGGTAGTGCCCCGAGGCACCGCACCCGATACCGGCTAGTCTTGGACACATGTCCAGAACGCCCGCCGCGGAGCTCTGAGCATGCGGATCGCCTTGCTGTCCTACCGCAGCAAGACGCACTGCGGCGGCCAGGGCGTCTATGTCCGTCACCTCAGCCGCGGCCTGCTTGACCTCGGACATCACGTCGAGGTGTTCTCCGGCCAGCCCTACCCCGAGATGCTCGACCCCCGGGTGCGGCTGACCGAGGTTCCCAGTCTGGACCTCTACCGGGAGTCGGACCCGTTCCGCACCCCGCATCCGCGGGAGATCCGCGACCACCTCGATGCCCTCGAGGTGGCCACCATGTGGACCGCAGGCTTCCCGGAACCACGGACCTTCAGCCTGCGGGCGGCACGATTGCTGCGACAGCGCCGCGCAATGTTCGGCCCGGAATTCGATGTGGTTCACGACAACCAGTGCCTGGGCACCGGGCTGCGGAACATCGCCGGTCACACCCCGGTGGTGGCCACCGTGCACCACCCGATCACCCGGGACCGTGCTGTGGACCTGGCCGCGACGACATGGTGGCGTCGCCCGCTGGTCCGGCGCTGGTACGGATTCGCCACCATGCAGAAGAAAATCGCTCGCAACGTCCCAGACCTGATCACCGTCTCCTCGGCCTCGGCCGTCGATATCGCCGAGGACTTCGGGGTGCGCCCGGAGCAGTTGCATGTGGTGCCGCTCGGTGTCGACACCGGCCTGTTCAACCCGACCGCCGCGCAACGGGTGGCAGGACGGATCGTCGCCGTCGCGTCGGCCGACCGTCCGCTCAAGGGAATCGGCACGCTGCTGCAGGCCGTCGCCCGGTTACGTACCCACCACAACACCCGCCCCGACGTGGAACTGCAGTTGATCGCGCGGCTCGAACCCAACGGCCGCACCGAGAAGCTGATCGCCGAACTGGGCATCTCCGACATCGTGCACACCTCAGCGGGCCTGTCCGACACGGACCTTGCCGCGATGTTCGCCTCGGCGGAGATCGCCTGCATCCCCTCGCTCTACGAGGGCTTCTCGCTGCCCGCAGTGGAAGCGATGGCCAGCGGGACACCGATCGTGGCCAGCCGGGCCGGCGCCCTGCCGGAGGTGCTCGGCGCGGCCGGTGAGTGCGCTGAACTGGTCGACCCCGGCGACGTCGCCGATTTGACCCGGGCGCTCGGCGGGCTGCTGGACTCCCCGCAGCGACGGCAGCGATTGGGCACCGCGGGACGGCGGCGCGCGGTGGACGTCTTCAGTTGGGAGTCGGTCGCCGCGCAGACCGTCCTGGTGTACGAGCAGGCCATCCAACGAGCAACCTCGGCGAGGCTGTCATGCTGACCGTCGACTACGACCGGCTGCGGATCGAACCGGGCACCACGGTGATCGACGTCGGCTGCGGCGCGGGACGGCACAGTTTCGAGGCCTACCGGCGGGGTGCCGATGTGATCGCGTTCGACCAGAACGCCGAGGAACTCGCCGCCGTCGACACCATGCTGGTGGCGATGGGTGAGGCCGGCGAGGCGCCCGCGTCGGCTAAAGCCCAGGTGGTGGTCGGTGACGCGTTGGCACTGCCCTACCCGGACGCGTCCTTCGATGCGGTGATCGCCTCGGAGATCCTCGAACACATTCCCGACGACGACACCGCCATCGCCGAACTGGCCCGAGTGCTGCGTCCCGGCGGCCGGCTGGCCGTCACCGTGCCGCGGTGGCTACCCGAACGGATCTGCTGGGCGCTCTCCGATGAATACCACGCCAACGAGGGCGGCCACATCCGGATCTACCGCGCCGACCTGCTGCGGGAGAAACTCGAGGCGACCGGGCTGCGCTGCACCCACTCGCACCACGCCCACGCCCTGCACTCACCGTACTGGTGGCTGAAATGCGCTGTCGGCGTGGACAACTCCAGTAATCCTGCCGTAACGGCGTATCACAGGCTGCTGGTGTGGGACATGATGAGCGCACCGGCGCTCACCCGGGCCGCCGAAGCGCTGCTCAACCCGCTGATCGGCAAGAGCGTCGTACTCTACTTCGAGAAGCCGGCGCACTTCGAGAAGCCGTCGCATTTCGGGAAGCCGGCTCAGTGAGGCGATACCCCGAGGTGCCCGGTGTCACCGGGGTCATCGAGCCCGCCCAGTGCCGCCAGACCGCCGAAGCCATTGCCGCCGTACAGCTTCGATCCGGCGAGATTCCTTGGTCCGAACACGGTCACACCGATCCGTGGGACCACGTCGAGTGCGCGATGGCGCTGACCGTCGCGGGGCTGACTCATCAGGCCCGGGCCGCGTTCGAGTGGTGCCGTCGCGAACAGCGCCCGGACGGATCGTGGGCCATCCGGTACCGGCGCGGTGTCGTTGAGGACGCCAACAGCGACAGCAACTTCTGCGCCTACATCGCGACCGGGGTCTGGCACCACGTGCTGGTAACCGCCGACCGCGAGTGGGCCGAGACGATGTGGCCGACCGTGCACGCCGCCATCGACTTCGTGCTGGGACTGCAGGCCGACACCGGGGAGATCTACTGGGCACAGGGCCCCAAGGGGGTGGCGGCCGAAGCGCTGCTGACCGGCAGCGCCAGTGTCCACCAGAGCCTTCGCTGCGCGCTGGCCCTGGCCGATTACCTGGACAGGCCCCAACCGGAGTGGGAGATCGCGGTGGGCCGACTCGGCCACGCCATCACCGACCACCCCGAGGCATTCTCCGCCAAACCGCGCCATGCGATGGACTGGTACTACCCCGTCCTCGGCGGCGCCGTCCGGGGTCCCGACGCCCATCGGCTGATCCAGGAGCGCTGGGACGAGTTCGTCGTCGACGGCCTGGGCATCCGGTGTGTGAGCGACCGACCCTGGGTGACCGGTGCGGAGACCTGCGAACTGGTGCTCGCCCTGGACGCCCTCGACGATCGGGGCCGGGCACTCGAGCAGTTCTCCGCCATGCAACACCTTCGGGACGCTGACGGCTCGTACTGGACGGGCCTGGTCTACGCCGACGGGAAGCGCTGGCCGGTCGAACGCACCACCTGGACCGGCGCCGCCGTCATCCTCGCCGCCGACGCCCTGGCCGACGGCACCGCCGGAGCCGGGGTATTCCGCGGCGACGGTCTGCCGCGCGGCCTGGACACCGACTGCAACTGCGAGTGCGTGCGCAGCTGATCACCCGGAACTGGCGTGCAGCCTTTGCAGCACCCGGAGCGAGCCGATTGCGGCGACCTCGGTGAAGTCACCGGAATCCATTGCCCGGCAATAGATGTGGTACGGCGGGCGGCCACCGTCCCGGGGGTCGGGGAACACGTCGTGAATGACCAGCGCCCCACCGACCGCGACCCAGGGCGACCAGCCGTCGAAGTCCGCGTTCGCTGCCGCCTCACTGTGACCGCCGTCGATGAACAGCAATTCCAGCGGGGTGCGCCAGGCCCGGGCCACCACCGCCGAGCGGCCCACCACCGCGACGACGGTGTCCTCAAGACCGGCAGCGTCGAGGGTCCGGCGGAACTGCGGCAGGGTGTCGAACCTCCCGGTAACCGGATCTACCAGCGCGGTGTCATGGAACTCCCAGCCCGGCTGGTGCTCCTCCGATCCGTGATGGTGATCGACGGTGAACAGCACGCTGCCCGTATCGGCCGCGGCAGCGCCCAACAGCAGCGTCGACTTGCCGCAGTAGGTGCCGATCTCGACGGCCACGCCGCCGCGCAGATACCGCACCCCAGCGTCGAAAAGCGCCCGTCCTTCATCGTCTGGCATGAAGCCGGTTACACGTGCGGCCAGGCCGAAAAGCCGGGCGGTCCGGGATCCGGCCGGGGTTTCGGCGGTGTCGGGGCGCATCGGCCGACGTTATCCCACCGGCGCCATCCCTCCGGCTTCCCGCGACGGCCGCCCCGACTGGCCTTTGCTGAGCGCTCCCCGCCCGGTGTCGGCGCGGTAGATTGACCGGACAACGAACTTTCGCGGAGGAGACAGCGATGACGGGCACATTCGATCCCCAGGGGAATCCCAACAACCCCGGGCAACCCAACCCCTACGGACAGCCCGGCTTCCCGCCGCCGGGCGCGGGCTATCCCCCGCCCCCACCCAGCCCCTACGGTGCACCCGGTCAGCCGGCCTGGGGCGCCCCGATGGGCGGACAGCCCGGTGGGCTGGGGGTGCGGTGGGGAGCTCGCATCATCGACGGGATCCTGGTCAGCATCGTCGCCTGGGTGCTCGCCGCGATCTTCGGCGCCACCAGCAACATCCTGGTCACGGGGCTGTTCTCCGGTGTGCTGATGTTCGGCTACTTCGTCGCCATGGAGGTGACCCAGGGCCGCACGCTGGGCAAGATGCTGCTCGGACTGAGCGTGCACGGCCCGGGCGGCGCCCCGAAGCCTGACCTCAAGCAATCCGCTATCCGCAACGCGTTCACGCTGCTGACGATCGTGCCCTACGTGGGCGGTCTGCTGGCTGTCATCGCCTACATCGTCATCGCGGTGACCATCAACAACAGCCCGACCAAGCAGGGCAAGCACGATGAGATG
>JAUPKO010000852.1 GCA_030837395.1 Actinomycetota bacterium
ATGCGATCTTGCAGTTTGACCCCGAGGGCACCCTCGTATGGGCCAGCCCGTCGACGGCGACGGTGCTCGGTTGGGACCCAGCGCAACTGATCGGCGCCAATGGCAACTTCACCTGCCCGGAGGACCTCCAAGAAACCGAGGCGGCCTTCGATGCCGCGGTTCGAGACCATGCGGAAGAGGTTCGCCTACGCAGCCGCGCGGTGCGCGGCGACGGCACAAGGATCTGGGTGGACAACACCGCGCGGTTGCTGTGGAACCAGGACGGCGAGTACGAAGGCAGCATCTGCGCCATCCGCGACGTCACCGACCAGGTCGAAGCCGAGCAGGCGTTGGCCGCCTCGCAGGAGCACTACCGGATCCTGGCTGAGGAGTCGTCAGATTTCACGCTGCGCACAGTCGACGACTTCGTCGTCGAGTGGGTCTCGCCGTCCGTCACCGACGTTCTGGGGTGGCGGCCGGATCAGATCGTCGGACGCAATGGTTTCGAGTTCTTCCACCCCCACGACGTCCCGGCCACCAGGGCGGGCGCCAATCGGCTCGTCGAGGGCCAAGCCGCCTCTGGACGCGTTCGGCTGCGCTGCGCTGACGGCTCCTACCGATGGGTCTCGCAGTTGGCCAAACCCCTGATCGACGATCAGGGCAGGCTCGTGGCGGGGATCGTCGGCTTCCGGGACGTCGATGCCCGCGTGCGCGCGGAGCAGGCTCTTGCCCGAAGCGAACGACGCTTCCGTATGGCCATGGAGTCCGCCCCCACCGGCATGGCAGTGGTCGACCTGGAACGTCGATTCCTGGAGGTCAACCCTGCCCTGTGCCGCATGCTCGCCCGGGACGAGGACTGGCTGCTGCGCCACGGCATGACCGACATCCTCGACCCTGCGGACGACGAACTGGACCTGCGGATGCGCGAGGAGGTCATGTCCGGTCGAGTCGACTCGTCCTCGCATCGAAAGCGCCTGATCACCGCCACCGGCGACGTCGTGTGGGCCGACCATTCGGTGGGTCTGCTTCGCGACGACGACGGCACCCCACTGTCCTACGTCTCGCAATTCCTCGACGTGACCGCGGCGCACGAGGCACAGGAGCGGCTGCAGTTCCTGGCCGGCCACGACGCCCTCACCTCGCTACCCAATCGGCACCAACTCTTGAGTCGACTCAACGGGATCCTCGAGCACGGCGCTCGTTCGCTGGCGAATGTGGCCGTGCTGTTCGTCGACCTCGACAAGTTCAAGCCGATCAACGACACCTACGGGCACGCCGCCGGCGACGCAGTGTTGGTGGAGTTTGCCCGCCGCCTGACCACGCACGTGCGCAATGGCGACCTCGTGGCCCGGCTCGGCGGCGACGAGTTCATCGTGGCGCTGCCGGGCGTCCAGAACCTCTCCGACGCCCAGGCCGTGGCCAGCAAGATCCACGATGCGATCGCCGTACCCTTCACTGTCGGCGGGGCGCAGGTGCGGACAACCGTGAGCATCGGTCTGGCGCTCGCTCGACCGGGTGAACGCGCCGACGAGGTATTGCGTCGCGCCGACGGAGCCCTTTACCGCGCCAAGGGCGGCGGCCGCAATCGCACCGTCGCCGAAGCCGAGGCGGACGCCAAAGCTGCCGCCAAAGCAGAGGCCAAAGCCGCCAAGGCCCAGGCCAAAGCCGACAAAGCAGCGGCGAAGGCAACGGCCGAAGCGGACTCCTAGACCGTCTGGCCACCGATCGCTTTCGTCCTCACTTGTAGTAGCCGAAGACGTCGATGATCGCTTCGGTCGGCGTGCCGGCACCGTTGTAAATGGTGACCTCCCGAGCGGCGCTGACCGCCACTACCGATCCGTTGGCGCGGGAGTAGCCAGCACCGGGCCAGTTGATGGTGGACGCCGACACCACACCGGTCCCCGCCGGAGACACACGAAGGTGCCCGCCCGAGCCGGTGCCGGCCACCGTCAGGTTGTAAGCGACTGCCATCGCACCGGACGGCACCTGCTCGATCGCGGTTCCGAGGGCGGTGGCAACCCCACCGGTGCGCTGATGCGCCTCGCCCGAGCCGATGGGACCGGCACCACCATGCGCCCGGCGAGTGTCGAGCACCCGCGCGGGCTCGACCGGAAAGAACAGCGCCCCCACGTCGGAGTAGTAGCCCACGACGTCCACCAGAAACCGCACGGGAACCCCCGCAGCGTTGAACACCCGAATCCGACGCTCGTCATCCACTTTGACGATCGAGCCGTTCGCCACCACGTCCCCACGAGTCGTCCAGTTGATCGCGGACGACTCCGAATTGACCTGGTCACCTGGCATCACTTGCAGATGCCCGGCCCCGTCGGGGCGCACCACCGTGATGTTGTAGGCCACAGCGGACGCCCCCTGCGGCACCACCTCACGGGCACCGCGCTGATCAGTCGCGACTGACACCACCGCGGCTTCCCGAGCCGGCAACGGCCCCGCAGGGTCGGCCGCCGCGTCGTACACCCGCACCGGCGTGATCGCCGTGAACCGCCCTCCAGCGGGGGCCTCTCCCGCGCCTGACGCCGGCACGAAGTAGCCCACAACATCCACCACGACATCGGCTGGCACAGTTGCGTACAGCTTGATCTGCCGGGCCGTATCGATGCGCACCGTCAAGGCGTTGGCAATGGACTCCCCCGCCCGAAAATTGACCGCCGACGCTGGCGTCACCTCAGTCGCGTCGCCGGACATC
>JAUPKO010000853.1 GCA_030837395.1 Actinomycetota bacterium
GCAGCTATCTGGTCGACGGGACGGCCGTGCACGGCGAGGACGTCGACGTCGCGCCCGGCAGCCGCGTCGACGTGCTGCCCCCGTTCGCCGGGGGCTAGCTGTAGTTCCTAGAGACGTTCGTCAGGTGTGAGGGGTCGGGCTCCTTGAGGATTGGGGGTGTCTAGTCGCCCTCACAACAAGGAGCCCGATGAACGTGCACGGTAATGCCATGACCACGCCGCTGGGAAGGCGGTTGATGTGTGAGCGTGTCCGCCTGCTGGGTTGGAGGGTGGAGGACGCGGCGCATGCGGCGGGGGTGTCCGAGCGGACGACGTATCGGTGGCTGGAGCGTTACGACGCCGGTGAGCCGTTGACGGACCGGTCCAGCCGGCCCGGCTCGAGCCCGAACCGTACGCCGGTGAAGACCGAGATCGTGATCGAGCGGCTGCGCCGGACGCGGATGACCAGCAGCGCGATCGCGGCGAGGCTGGGCATGGCGGTGTCGACGGTCTGCGCAGTGCTGGCCCGCCTGGGACTGAACCGGCTGTCGAGGCTGGAGCCGCCCGAGCCGGCGAACCGGTACGCCCGCCGCCATGCCGGGGAGCTGATCCACGTCGACATCAAGACCCTGGGCCGGTTCACCCGCCCCGGCAAGCGCGCCCTCGGCCCGGGCGCCGGGCGCCGGTCCCCCCACGCGGGCTGGGAAGCGGTCCACGTCGCCGTCGACGACGCCACCCGACTGGCCTACGTCGAGGTCCTGGGTGACCAGACCGCCGCGACCGCGGTCGGGTTCCTGCGCCGGGCGATCGCGTGGTTCGCCGAGCAGGGCATCACCGTCCGCGAGGTCATGAGCGACAACGGCAGCGCCTACGTGTCCTTCGACTGGGCGAAGGCCTGCGCGAACGAATTCCACGTCACGCACATCCGCACCCGGCCCTACCGGCCCCGCACCAACGGCAAGGCCGAGCGCTTCATCCAGACCCTGCTGCGCGAATGGGCCTACGGCCGGCTCTGGCAGTCCAGCACCGCCCGCCGACGCGGACTGGCATCATGGCTGACCTACTACAACACCAAGCGACCACACGGCTCCCTCGGCCACAAGCCGCCCTACACAGCCCTGGCAGCCTGACGAACGTCCTTGGGAACTACAGCTAGCGGCCCCCGATCGGGATCCGCTGGGCTCAGGGTGTCGCATCGTTTTTCCCCACCAGGGTTTGCCGGGTTGCCACAGCCACGTTAGACCGCCATGTGAGCCCGTCGCAACGGTGGTGGCTCGGGTTCACGCGTCGCGACGCAACTGCGACAGGGGAGACGCAGCGAAGGTCCCTGTGTGATCGGGCCCACCCCGGCAGCGGGATTGGCCAGTGGGCTGGCAGGCATGACGTCCGCCTACGGCACGACCAGCACGGGGATGTCCGACTCGTCGAGCACCTTGTGCGACACGGCACCGAACAGCGCCGCTCGGATCCGGCCGGCCGACCCGTAGCCCACGATGATCATGCGCGCATGGTGCTCGACGGCGGCGGTGAGCAGCGCGTCCACCGGCGAGGCGTCGACCAGCACCGGCTCGGCGTCGACCCCGGCCGCGCGGGCCCGCGCGACGCCGGCCGTGACGACGGGGCTGAGCTCCTCGACCACGGCCTCCTCCAGCGCCTCGTACTCCTCGCCCATCCCACCGGCAGGGCTGACCCCGCAGGCGACGACGAGCGGCTCGTCCAGCGCCAGCGCAAGGGCAATAGCGGCGTCGAGCGCCGCCTCAGCCGACTCGCCGCCGTCGTAGCCCACGACAAGGGTCATGTGCGCTCCTCGTTCTCCGTGAGCGCGCTGTCCGGCACCACGCCGGGTCGCTCGCTCCAGTATCGCGAACCGGACAGTCGCGAAGCGATGGTGAAGACGAGGCCGAGCCCGAACAGCACGATCCCGATGACCAGCGGGGGGCCGAGGCCGAACCAGGACTGGCCGCCGTAGGCGTTCGCCGGATCGGACATGTCGATGACCGAGATCACCAGCAGCCAGGCCAGGAGGATCGCTCCGACCACGGGTCCGAGGCCGATGAGCAGGAAGGACTTCGCGTTGTCCAGCAGGTGGTGGCGGTAGTAGATCGCGCAGGCGAGCCCCGTCAGCGCGTAGTAGAAGGCGATGAGCAACGACAGGGCGGTGAGGGAGTCATACAGGGCGTTCTCGCTGATGAGGCTGAGGCCGACGTACCAGGTCGTGGCGATGCCCGCGACGACCCACGTCGACACTGAGGGAGTGCGGTGCTGCGGGGAGATCCGGCCGAAGACCGCCGGCAGGGCACCGCGCCGCGCCATCGACAGTGCCGTCCGCGACGCGGGGATGATCGTCGTCTGGGTCGAGGCGATGGCCGACGTGGCGACGGCCAGCAGCACGATCCAGCTCCAGCCGCCCATGGCCTGGTCCGCCAGCACCGCGAAGATCTCCTCCTCGTCGCCTGCGTTGTCCTCGAGGAAGGCCGGCCCGGCGTAGCAGATCACCGCGATGGCCGTCCCGACATAGGTGACGAGCAGGAGCAGCGTGGAGACGATGGCTGCCTTGCCCGGGGTGTCCTTGGAGTCCGTGGTCTCCTCGTTGAGGTTGACGGCCGACTCCCAGCCCCAGTACGCGAAGACGCCGAGCAGGAGGCCCGCGGTCAGCGCGGCACCGCCGGCCCCGAAGGGGTTGAGCCAGTCGAGCGAGGGCGTCGGCGCATCGGGTGCGCCCTGGCCGCTGAGCCCGAGGTAGAGGGCGACTCCCGCGAAGATGAGCAGGGCGCCCACCTGGGCCAGGCTCAGCACCTTCTGCAGGCGGGCTGACGACTCGGTGCCACGCACGCAGAGCCAGGTCATGAGCACCACGAGGGCGATGGTGAGGGGGAGCAGGACGGCCTGGTTGGACGCCCACTCGTCGCGGCCGAACATGAGGAGGGTGAAGCGGACTCCGACCTCAGCCAGTGAGCCGACGACCAGCACGCCGGTCATGGCGATCGCCCAGCCGCCCATCCAGCCGAACCACGGCCCCATGGCCCGCGTGACCCACGAGAAGGTCGTCCCGCAGTCCTGGTCGACCCGGTTCAGGTAGTA
>JAUPKO010000092.1 GCA_030837395.1 Actinomycetota bacterium
GACGATTGGCTGCCGGCCACCCGGACGGCCATCGTCGAGTGTCCCTGCGAGGGAGGGTGCCCTCGATGCATCCAGAGTCCCACGTGCGGCAATGGCAACGAGCCGCTCGACAAAGCTGGCGCAGCCCGGTTGCTTGGACTGCTGGAGTGACCTCGACAGGTCAGGGCGGACCCGCTCTGGCAGTCGCCGCAACCTGGCCCGGGCCGGGGCCCAGCACGGGCCTGACAACGACCACCTGCACATCTAGGCCAGCCACCACACATGACTGCAGCGTGACCTCGGACCGGGCCGCCACCGTGGCGGCCGCCGAGCACGCTCTTGCCTGTACTTCGACCGCGACTTCCGCGCCCGCAAGGGCGCTGAAGTCGGCCGCCTGAGATGTCTCCGACTGCGACAATGCAATCGCGGCCACGACCGCGCCCGCGGCCGCCAACAGCACCGCGACCGCAATCAAGGCCAGCATCAGAACCACCCCGGCACCAAGATCGGTCGCCCGCGGCAAAGTCGCGGGGCGGGTGGGTTCAGCACCCCTCACCACTCGACACTCTCGCGCCGAACCCTTGAGGTCGCCGATACTGTCACCCGAGGGCCGAACGGCAGCGTCAATGGTGCGTCGACGCGCACCTCGGTCAGACCGCCGGCATCGCGGATGTCGACGCTGGCACCCGGAATCGCTCGACCAACGTTTGCCGTCACCGATTCCCGGCTGTCACCGCGAGCCACCTGGCGGGCAGCGGCGCCAGCCGTCTGGCTCGCCCGGGTGTTGCCGACGATGAACTCGATACCGCCCAGCAGGAGGGCAAAGACCGCGACCGCGGCCACTGCCGAAATCGCGGTCTCGGCAGTGACCATGCCGCGGTCAGCGGGGGTTTCCCGCCGCCGACCGCGGTAGCCTCTGGTCAGCCGAACACCCACGACAACGCTCGCTCAATCAGACCCCACAGCAACTTCTGTGCCTCCGGACTGCTGAGCAGTTTCACCAGCAACCCACCGAATCCGACGGCGGCAACTGTGCCAACTGCGTACTCGGCGGTCGACATCCCCCGATCATCTGCGACCACCCTCGCCAATGCATTCGTCATGATGACCCCCTATCCGAACTCCCCAGCGGGAGTCTCTGCCGCGCTTCCCGCGGACGCCGCGGTGCGACGCCGTCCTACCATCGGCCCTGGCACAGGCCGTGTGAACCAGCGCTGGTACATCTGTGGATACCGTGATCCGCGTGGCTCACGGGCCAATCCCGGGCACCCCCCAACGCTTCAACTGGGCGGCAGCAGTAGCCGGCTTCAGGAACCGCATGCGCCAAGAGATTTCCGCCTGTGGTGTAGCTTCGGCCGGTATGACTTCACGAAGGACCGTAGGAATTGCGCAACGATCACTCGCGACTCTGCTGGGCGCGCTGCTGCTCATCGGATCGAGTGTGGCGCTTGCATCTCCGGCGCTCGCTCAGGCGACCCGCACGTGGGTTTCTGGTGTTGGCGACGACGCGAACCCCTGTTCGCGCACCGCCCCCTGTAAGACGTTCGCGGGCGCCATCGGCAAGACGGCCATAGGCGGTGAAATCAATGCGCTGGATTCGGGCGGCTTCGGCGCGGTCACAATTACCAAATCCATCACGATCGACGCAAGCAGCGTGCACGGCGGCATCCTCGTGAGCGGCACGAATGGCGTGGTCGTAAATGCTGGCCCCACTGACGATGTGATTCTGCGAGGCTTGGACTTCTTTGGCGTCGGGACTGGGCTTGACGGGGTTCGAGTCGTTTCGGCGCGCTCAGTCTCCATCGAAGACAGCACCTTTGCTCGCTTTTCCGGTTCGGCCGTCAATGTCATCCCATCGGCGGTGAACACCAGGGTCTTCATCGACAACGTCCAGATTCGCAATATGACCGGCAACGGCGTGAGCGTCGCGCCGTCGGGAGGCAGGACGCCGAAGGTCGTGGTGAACAGAACTCGAATCGTGAATGTGTCGACGGCATTGAAAGTTGGGCCGGGTGCCACGGCGTATCTATACGACTCGACCCTCACCGGTAGCGCCATCGGCTTGGACGTTCTGCTCGGTGGCCTCGTGAACTACGGTGACCCCCGGAATCGGATCATCGAGAATGGGACGAACGTGGTGACGCCCGTTCAGCAGGTGAACGGAGCCGTGCCAACGAAAGTAAAGGTGCAGACGCTCGCGATATTGCCGCAGCTGACGAACAAGGGCCAGCCCGTGACATGGACATCGAAGCGACCGGGCAAGTGCGTGATTCAAGGCACCAGGGTCAAGGGCATCTCGCTCGGCATCTGCACGATTCATGCGGCGTCACCAGCCACCGCAACCTTGCTCGGCTTGAGTCAGAACTACCTGGTAACCGTTACGAAATAGCGACTTTGAGAATCTGACTTCCGAATGCATCTCCCGGCCCGAAGTACCCGCTGGGGCATAGCCTCGTCGTTGGCCTTCGCGATGGCCGTTGGCGCCGGTGCACTGCCACCCGCGTCAGCATCTTCGACGGCAGGCATCTCATGCGCGGCAAAGAAGCCGACCCGTCTCGTTGCCCAGGTCATTCGGACAGTCGGACATGACCCCGACGCGTTCACCCAGGGCTTGGACGTCGCGGGCAATACGCTCTACGAGAGCGACGGTGGCTACACCGAGTCGACCGTCCGCTCGATGAATGCCAAGACAGGCGTTGAGTTCGCCCGTATCGACCTTGCCTCGCAGTTCTTTGCAGAGGGTCTCACTGTTGCGAATGGCCGGCTGATACAGCTCACCTGGAATGAGCACACCGCGCTGCTACGCAACCCAGCGACTCTGGCCCAGACCGGCACCTTCACTTTCACGGGTGAGGGGTGGGGTTTGGAGACTCTCTCGAAGACTCGACTTCTGATGAGCGACGGCAGTTCCAACCTGACCGAACGCGACGCAACGACCTTTCGGCAACTCAAGAAGTGGCGGGTCACTCGAGTGGGAGGGGCAGCGGACCTGCTCAATGAACTGGATTTCGACGGTAGGCATATTTGGGCGAATCGGTGGCTTACGAACGAGATTCTGCGCATCGACCCCAGGTGCCACACAGTCACCGGCGTGGTTGATGTCACGGCGCTGCGCCAGCGGGCAGAGGAAATCGCCGCGCAGGAGTATCGCCAGATCGATGTTCCCAACGGCATAGCTCACATTCCTGGAACCTCCAGGTTCTGGGTCACAGGGAAGTATTGGCCCGTCATGTTCGAGGTTCAGATGCGCGCTGCGACATGACGTGACCGGGTCCGCTGACCGCGGACCTGCCGCGGTGACCCTCGTCCTTCGTGCTTTCTCGGAACCGACGAGCAGGAGTGCTTGGTCGGGGCTCACGGGTCGATGCCGGTCAGGGATCGCTGCAACAGGCCAGCCACCAGCGGCACCACCCCGAGCATCAGAAATGCTGGCAGGAAGCAGAGTCCGAGCGGGCCGACAGTGCGCACCGCGACCTGTCGAGCCTTGGTCTGTAGCGCCGATCGGCGAGTG
>JAUPKO010000093.1 GCA_030837395.1 Actinomycetota bacterium
AGGCCCTCCGCCGGTGGGATACCGGCAACCAGTCGGTAGAGGCTGTCGCGTTTCGCGCCGAGGGCTCGCAATTGTGCCGCCAGGCGGCAGAAGTGAAGGGGGCTACTGCCGCCACGCGGACTAGACATGTGCCGCAGGGCGAGGATGACCTCTCATTCAACCTCTCTCCCACGTCGCCACCTCTCTCGACGCGTGGCCGCACGCGGGAGACCCGCGCGCAGGTCGCCGTGGACCTGATGGTTGAGGCCAATGAGGTCACGTACGGCGAGTGGATCGGTGAATCGGGCGGCACGCAGCCGAAGATCCCATTCGAGTTCTTCGACGCGTCAGATGGCTACTCGGAGGAGGGTGCCGCAAGACGGCTATTGGGTGAAACGGTCCGCGCCTTGGAGGACCCTCGACTCGGTTCAGGTCGAGTGGAGGATGGGCTCCTGTATCTCACGAGTGAGACCTACCTGACGATGGGACCGACGGCCTTCCTCGGCCGGCTGTTGACGGCATGGCGGCACCCGGAGACCTTCACGGGCGGCCGCATCTGCGGAGGTGGCAGGTCGTGAACCAAGTCGGCAGCGGACTGCCCGGTCGCGAAGCGGCAGTGCTCCTGGGGAGGGTCGCTCGGCAGGCCAAACGTCGTGACCCCGTGGGGAGCCGTGCCTTCTTGCTCCTTCGCGACGGGATTCTTGATGCTGCCGCCCGGGGTGACGTCGACCTTGACCAGCCAGTGGCCTTCGCCCACGACGCGCACGACGACGAGATCACCGTCTTTAACCCAGTGCCCCGCGGCACCAGCGGCCCTTGATGAGGCGGGTGCGTGTGCGGAAGGGCACAAACCCCGCCCACGGAAGCCCCCCCCCCCCCCCCGGAGGGCTGCCCTAGCGGACTCATTCACCGCGGCTGCCGGTTTGGGAGGGAGGCGGAAGGGCACAAACCCCGCCCACGTCACCCTCAGCGGATAGGTTCGACCGAACAAGGGTCAGCGGCACCTAGGTGCGTGCTGGTTGGGTCGCACACGAACGGGGTCGATCGCATGACGCTGCAACCGCTTCGCATCACGTGCACGCCCCGAGCCGACGTACTGGCCGGCGGGTTGTCGGACAACCACTTCGCGGCCCAGTTGGACAAGATCGTGCGCGACCCTGCGAACTACCCGGTGTACGGCGACCCGGACCAGTTCTTCGCGATCACGTACCCGACGTCCGGGCTGAAGACGCTCCTGTCGAAGACGTTCGGACGTCTGACCGGCGCGAAGGGCGTGAACGGGGAGAACGGCGTCCTCCGGTCAGAGACGTCGTTCGGTGGTGGCAAGACTCACGGCCTGACTGCCGTGTATCACCTTGCGAAGGGCGCCCGGCCCGGCAACTTGAACGAGTTCATGGACACGGCGCTCCTGCCTGACGGCCCGGTGCAGGTCGCAGCGATTGTCGGTGATTCCCTCGACCCGTCCTCCGGTCTCACGACGAACGGAGTCACGAGCCGGACCATCTGGGGGGAGATGGCAGCCCAGATAAGCCCGGAAGCGGTCTCAGCGCTGTCGCAGAACGAGCAGGACCGTACGGCGCCTGGGACCGAAACGCTGAAGAAGGCGTTCGGTGGAAAGTCGACCGTCGTCATCATCGACGAGATCGCGCAGCACCTACGTGTCTGCATGAAGGCGGACAACCAGGCGATCCTGAACTACTCCCAGCAGATCCCCGTGTTCTTGAAGAACCTGTCCGAGGTGGCGGGGGACTCAACGAACAAGGTCGTCCTCATCGTGACGCTGGCCAGCAGCGTGAATGCGTTCGGTGCGGAGACGAACGAGATGAACGCGCTCCTGGACGAGGCGACCGAGGCGACCCTGCGGACCGCGAAGGAGGCTGCTGAGGCTCTCACCCGCATGGTCCAGCCCTCGGCGATCATCAAGCCGGCAGACGACTCGGAGATCGGCGAGATCCTGAAGCGCCGCTTGTTCGAGAGCATCGATCCGAAGGCAGCGGCCGCCGCTGCGAAGGAGTACCAGGCGCTCTACGAGGAACTTGTTGCCGACGGCGAATCCCTTTCGGGCGGTGCGGAGAAGCCCTCCACGTACGCGAACACGATCGAGAGGTACTACCCGTTCCACCCGGAACTTGTCCGCGTGCTCGACAAGCGACTCGGCGCGATCCGCAGTTTCCAGCGTGCTCGCGGCGCCCTGAAACTCCTCGCCGAGGTCGTTCACGCCCTTTACCGAGACGGGGACACGAACGCGATCATCAACGTGGCAGACCTGGACTTCGACGACGAGCCCGTGCGAAACCACCTCACCCGGGGTTTGGAGCGTCCGGAGTTCGCGACGGTCGCAGAGGTCGATATTGCTGGCCCTACATCCCATACGGCTGCGGTCGACACGAAGGTGTTCCCCGGCAAGCCGCCTTACGCCACTCGTGTGGGCCGCACCGTGTTCGTTCACTCCCTCGAACTGTCCACATCCGCGGGTGCGGGCCGAGCGGAATGGCTCCTCGGGACGCTGCAACCCGGTGACCCCGTGGCACTCTTGGAGAAGGCACTCCTCGACTCCGAGCGGGCCTGCTGGCACCTCTCCAGCGACGGCGCCCGCTGGCGCTTCCACGTCGAACCGAACGTGAACGCGATCCTCGAAGAGGAGAAGGCGAACGTGGCGAACACGATGGTCGCCCAGGTGCTGGACGACCGGGTCCGGAAGGCGTTCAGCAACGACGGTGGTGCCACCACGATCATCTATCCGACCGGTCCTGCGGCCATCCCGGACGCACCTGAACTGCGGATCGCTGTCATCGATCCGAACCAGCGAACCGTCACCGGCCGAGCAGCGGACACACCCGATAACCTCCTCGTCGAGATGCTCGACACAGTCGGGCAAGCCGGAACACCCCGCAAGTACCGAAACAGCGTCGTGTTCGTCGTCGCAGACACTGACCAGATGGAGAACCTGAAGGACCGGATCAGAGGGCTCATTGCGGCCGACGCCATCGCCGAAGACGGCGCCCGCATGGCCCAATTCGGTGACGAAGTCCGCAAGAAGATCGAGGCATACCGGCAGCAGGCCGCTCTCGAAGCCCGAATCGCGATCACCAGGGCGTTCCGGCACGTGTACTTCCCAGTCCAGGACAAGGCCCACAACCACCTGCGCCACCGCGAACTCCCCGCCCAACAGCAAGGCGACACGAAGTCGGCAACATCCGTCGTGATCGCGCTCCTCGCGGACGAAGCGAAAATCAAGTCGGACAAGCCGTCGTTCGACTGGTTGAAATCGAAGGCATGGCCCACCAGCCAGCCAGCGATCTCCACCGAGGACCTCGCGAACTGGTTCTGGGTCGACCACGGCTCCCCAATGATCCGGAACATCGCGCTCATCCGCGAAGCCATCACAGACGGCATCCGGAACGACGGTTGGGTATACGCGGACACCGCGTCAGGGAAGGCCTACACCGGGACGAACATGGCCGGGCTGCAGGTTGAGTTCCGACCGGACACACTCATCATGACGATGGACGAGGCGACAACCCGTGGGCTGCTCGTCCGGAAGCCGGCCGTCGTCGATCTGAAAGGCACCGTTCAAGGGTCGAACGTCGTCACCGGCGCGCAGATCCGCGCGATCTTGGAATCCAAGTGCGGAGGCGAGCCCGCGAAGGGCGACGTGCTCGAAGTCCTCGCAGGCGCGCTATCGCAACACGGCTACGACTGGCTTCTCATCACCGAAGGCGAGCCGGGCAAGGACGTGAAGGCGCTCACCCCGACCCAAGTGAAGGAAAAGGGCCTCGACGGGCTCAACATCTTCACCCGCCAGCATGGGGACGCGCTCGGCGTCGAAACCCCGGGCAGGACCGTCACCCGCAGCAAGTTCAGCGCTACGGGACCGTCCGGCGTTGCCCTCACAGCAATCTCAGACAAGGTCGCCGACGCGAACCGCCCGATCATGACGCTGTCCATCCAGGCACGCGCGGACGACCAGGTCGGGACATCCGACATCGACCTGCTGGTGTCCAGCCTCGGCATGCTCCAGCAGTTCGACATCGCCGTCACTGCCGAACTCACCGCCGAGTTCGACGGAGTCAACGGGGCACTCGACTTCTCCGGAACCGCCGACCGGAAGGCATACCAGACGCTCAACACGAGCCTGTCCAAGGTCATCCAGAGCGCCACGGCGGTCGCAGGCACCGTCAAGGTCGCCTTCACATTTGCCGAGCCGGTC
>JAUPKO010000854.1 GCA_030837395.1 Actinomycetota bacterium
CGATCTCTGGACTTCGTAGATGCCCCAGTCGACCTATCCGCACTCCGCGCGCGGATCCCATCGGGCGGACGAAGTCCTGCCCGTGTTCTCCTGGACCCCCGCGGTCCGCGACGTGGGCCGACAGACCAGCGGTGGGGTGTGGTCGTCAACGCCGATGTGGAACCCGACCTATGATTCCGGATGCGGCAATCACCGCGTGGGGGCGCACCCGCCCGTGGCCGAGCCGGGAGCAAGTCGAGCAGGATCTTCTGCTGTCGCGGGTCATCGTCGAGATCTACAATCACGACGTACTGCGTGACGAGCTTCTGTTTCGGGGCGGGACCTGCCTTCACCAAGTGCGGCTGCCTTCGCCTTTGCGCTACAGCGAAGACCTTGATTTCGTCAGACGCACCCACACTGGGATCGGCCACGTCTTCGATGCGCTGCGCGAAGTTGCGGACACGGTCGGGCTGACCGTCATTAGCACCGACGTCGGCGTACACCCGAAGATCAAGTTTCGGGCCGCTGCCACTGGCTCCATCCTCCCACTCCGTATCAAGGTGGAGGTGAACACGCATGAAACGTCGCCCGCTCTCCCAGTGGACGAGGTGCCCTTCACTTTGACGACGTCCTGGTTCCAGGGCAGGTGCGTTATACGGACTTTCGAGACGCCGGAACTCGTGGCAACGAAACTGCGCGCGCTCTACCAGCGGAGCAAAGGCAGGGACCTGTTCGACCTGTGGCTGGCTCTTGCCCAGATGAGGCTGAACCCCGAGGAGATCGTGGAATGCTTCACCCCGTACCGCCCCGACGGTTACACGGCCGCGTTGGCGATCTCCAACCTCCGCAAAAAGTTGCGGTCGCCGGACTTCCGTGACGACATGTCCCTCTTGGTCACGGAGCTTCCGCTCGGCTACGACGTCGATGATGCCGCCGAGCGCATCATCGACGAGCTGATAAGTCGAGTTCCCAAGTGAGTTGAGGCCCCGTGCCGTCAGACGGGGCATGGCCCGCGTCAGCAACTAACCCTAGCCCTTGTCAGCAAGTGCCGAGGAGCGCGCTGCTTCTGCTGGTCAGAGGAAGGGGTTAGCGTAAGACGGTGGCCCTAGGTCCGTTGTTTACCAACGGATTTGTGGCCTGACTTTGACCGTGCCAATCCAGTGAAGGCACTCACCCCGGACGGTGACGACCACCACGGCCGCTATCCGCGTGTGGGAACCGGGTCAGTGAGGCAACACGTCCGGGCGGGTCCCCGACGTGGCGGTGAGGTTCACCGCCCCCTCGGCGCTTCCGTGCCCGCGCTGTGATGTCAGGCGTTGGATGACTCCCATGCCTGGCAGCACCCGGGCTGCCTCTCGCAGGCGTCGTCGAGCCGGGGGACACTCAAGACGTCGTCGACGGTGACGGGTGAGTCGTAAAGCAGGCGCAGGACCGCATGCCGGTCAGGCCGCAGGAGCCTGCTGAGTGCCTTTCCCAGCATTCGTGTCTCGCCTTCCGCTATCCGACGAGGACACCAAGATTGGCGAGCAGGGACTCCACCCGAGAGGTGATCTCATCGCGGATGGGGCGGACCGATGCGAGGTCACGACCGGCGGGATCGGCTACGCCCCAGTCCTCGTACCGCTTGCCCGGGAATACGGGGCAGGCGTCGCCGCAGCCCATCGTGATGACCACGTCGGCGGCGCGCACGACCTCGTCGGTCCAGGGTTTGGGGAACTCGTCGGCGATGTCGATGCCGATTTCGGCCATCGCGGCCACCGCTGCCGGGTTGATCGCGTCGCTGGGCTCCGACCCACCCGACCAGCTGATGGCCCGTTCGCCAGCGAGGTGGCGGAAGTAGGCGTGGGCCATCTGTGAACGCCCAGCGTTGTGGGTGCACAGGAACAGCACCACCGGCTTGCGGTTGTCGCTGCGGCCCTCAACGATTGCCAGCGCGGTGAGGCGTTCTCGGGCGAACCTCTCGGCCAGCAGCGGGAGCCAGGTGATGACTGTCATCCGGCGGGCGACGTCGGCGTAGGACGTCAGGAGGAAGCGTTCGATCGTCTGGGAACTGAAGACGCCGTCGAACTCCTCGCTGAGTGTGCGTGCGGCGCTAGCCAGGGCCGCCTGGCGGTCGGCGGGCAGATCGGGCGTGTGGGGGTCGTCAATCATGGCGGTGTCCTCATTTCGCTTGGGCGGGGTGGACCAGTGGTGCGAGGTGTCGAATGCGGGCGCTGATGTCGGCGAAGGCCGCGGTGAACGCTTCGTCGGTGTCCACGTGGGAAGGGTCGGGGACCGACCAGTGAATGCGCTCGTTGACGAGCTGGCCGAGGTCCTCGTTGACGGTGTCGCAGACGGACACGACAAGGTCGTCGGCCTCGAGCAGCGCCTCGATCGATCGTGGGGCGCAGGCGTCGAGGGACAGCCCGGCCCGGCGGGCGGCGCTCACCGCCCGCGGGTTGACGCAGGGCGCGGGGTGGGTGCCGGCCGACGCGCAAGGCACGTCGCTGACCGTCCGCCACAACGCCTCGGCGAGCACGGACCGGGCCGAGTTGTGGGTGCACACGAAGAGCACGCGGGCGGCCGCGGTCGATGATGGTGGAATCAGGTCGTCGAGCGCACCGTCGACGAGGTGGATGTAGGTGCGGCGGCGGTTGTTCTGAGAGTGGCTTCGCGAGATCACCCCGGCCGTCTCGAGGGATTTGAGGTGGTGAGCGACCAGGTTCCCGGCGATCCCCAGCTGGGCTGCGAGGGTGTCGGGCGACAGGTCACGGTTGCGGAGCAGCTCCACAATCCTCAGACGTGTTGGGTCCCCCAGCGCCCTGAAGATCCGGGACCGATACTCGAGATCGGACCCAGACAGGCTACGGTTTACCTCAGCACTCATTGAGTCAATAGTTGCTGAATTGTGCGCAGTCGTCAAGGCTGACGCCCCGCCAGATCCTTCCTGCCTCGCGGAGAGTGGCCCAGTTGAGTAAGAAGCCGTCCGTGTTGTTCGTCGGCGGGCATAGAAGCTGGGCGACTGCCTGCGTAGAAACCGAGGTTTGCGCCACGAACGCCACCGCGTGAGTATTCGAGGCTTTGGGCGCCGGGGGTTCGTGGGGTTGGGCGCCGGGGTTCGTGCGGGTGGGCGCCGGGGTTCGTGCGGGTGGGCGCCGGTGGCCGTGCCGGTTGGGTGCCACCGGCGCCCTGTCCCGTGTTGGCTACGTCCGCGACGGTGGGTGGTCGTTGTCGGCGGTGTGTTCGCGCATGTTGTAGCTGCCGGTGTCGACCCAGATGGCGTTGTGGATGATGC
>JAUPKO010000855.1 GCA_030837395.1 Actinomycetota bacterium
CGCGCGCGGGATCGACACGACGGAGGACCTCGCCGCGGTCGACGTGGACGACGAGGCGTTCTGGGCGGACTACCTGCCGGAAGTCGCCCACCAGTCCAAGGCCCGTGACCGACTGTCGACCGCGGTTCGGCGTGCGCGGATGGTGCTGGCGGGGGAGGTGCTGCAGCGCACCACCAGCGGACCGATCGCGGTGCCGGCGGCGGATGTCGAGGTCGACTTCGACATCGAGTGGGACTCCGCCAACCGCGTCTACCTGTGGGGCGTACTGCTCACGGACGCGCATCACCCGGCGGGGGAGTACCGGGCGTTCGTCGCGTGGGACCCGCTCGAGGATGCCGGCGAGGTCGCCCTGGGGGAGGAGTTCGCGGCGTGGCTGCGCGAACGGATCGCCGAAACTGACGCGCGGGGGCGATCGCTGGCGGTGTTCCACTACTCGCACCCGGAGCGATCGTACCTGTCCCGGGTGCTGGGGGAGGAGCAGGTCGCCGACCTGCTGGACCGCTTCGTCGACCTGCTGCCGATCGTGCGCGGCAACTTCTTCGGGGTCGCGGGGTTGAGCATCAAGCAGACCGCTCCCGCGTTCGGATTCCACTGGCGTGATGACGACCCCGGCGGCTTGCAGTCCCAAGTCTGGCTCGAGCAGGCCCGCAACGCCGTCAGCTCGGACGCTGACATGTGGCGGGAGCGGCTCCTCGCATACAACGAGGACGACGTCCGTGCCACGGCTGCCCTCCGGGCCGGACTGCGCCGTGAGCACGGCTGACAGGGGTCATCACGAGTCCCGAGGCTGAGCCAAGCCGCTCACCTCGAGACTCTGCGCTCTGGCCACGTAGCAACGCCTCCCGTCCCCATGGGCCTATGGGCCGGCTTTGTGGTCGACCGATGCCGATGTCCGGATGAAGATCGACCATTCCTCTGGTCAGACTCGCGCCTTAGGGTGGGTTGCACGACACGAGGAACGGGGACCGCGTGGAAGAGTCGGGCTTGGGCGAAGAAGCTAGTTCGGCGGTTGTCGGCACTCCGGATGGCGACCCACAGTTCGCGGCAGCGCAGAGACGCAGCTTGCTGGCGTCGGATGAGCTGCCCCCTGAAGTGGCGCTCGAGCCGAGGCTCGCGCTCAAGGGCAGGCCAGGGCAGCCGTACATCTCCTCGGGGACATTCTGTGTCCCTGACTACCAGCGGGGGTACCGATGGGGGCCGGACGAGGTCCGTCAGCTTCTTGATGACATCTGGAGGAACGGGGAGGAAGCTGAGGCGAGCGGAGGGGTGCCGCGTGACTACCTTCTTCAGCCCGTGGTGGTCTGGGAGCGCCCGGATGGGTCGTGGGAGCTGGTCGACGGTCAGCAGCGCCTCACGACCCTGTTTCTCATCGCGAAGTTCATCGCTACGAAGCGCTCAGGTGTAGCGGTTGAGTACAAGTTGGCCTACGAGACCCGTGACCCGCACAGCAGCCAGTACTTGGACACGCTCGAACCGTCCCGCCGAGACGACAACATTGATTTCCATCACATCGCGAAGGCATACGACGCAATCGTCAGCTGGTTCAATCCTCCGAACCAGAAGGAGGGTGACCACAGGCTCGAGGCAGTACTCAAGGCGCTGACCACATGGGTCTATGTCATCTGGTACGAGACCCGCGACCCCGATCGGCACGCACTCTTCATCCGTCTCAACCGCGACCGCATCCCGCTGACCGACTCGGAACTCATCAAGGCCGTCGTGCTCTCGGGCAGCGGCGCTGCAGTCGGTGAGCCAAGCCGTCAGCAGGAGATCGCTGCACAGTGGGACCGATTCGAGCAAGATCTCCGCGACGATCAGTTCTGGGCCTTCGTCACCGGTTCCACAGCGGATCGGTCGACCCGCATCGACTTCCTGTTCGAAACGATGACGCCGCCGTCACCTGACGGTTCCCGGCCGCGGTACTGGACCTTTAGCAAGGTCAGCAACATCATCCGGGAGAACAAGAAGGACGGAGTTTCGAAATTCTGGGGTGACGTGGTAGAGCGTCACGCTCTCCTGATGGGCTGGTACCGGAACCGAGAGCTGTATCACCGGATCGGCTACCTCATCGCCACCGGCGACTCGATCGCCGATCTCATTGAGCTATCTCAGTCGCTGACCAAGCGGGGGTTTCGCGACGCCCTCATTGAGCGAACCAAGACGCGACTTGGGCTCACGAAAAGAGCGGTTTCCGAACTCAGCTACGAAGACCCACCTTCTCGCAACAAGTGCACCGAGGTTCTGCTACTCATGAATGTCGAGACGGTGTGGCTAGGCAAGGACCCGGCCAGCAGGTTCCCCTTCCACACCTATAGCAACCAAGAGTGGTCCCTTGAGCACATCAACCCCCAACACGCGAAGGAAGTCAAAGGGGCTGAGGCGCGCCGCTTCTGGCTCAACGACCGCGTCGAGACGATAACCAACACAACGTGGAGTGAGGAGGATCAGCGGGACGCGGATGTACTGGTGGCGATAATGAAGGATCCTGCAACCGCGACGGACGACCGCGCCTTCCAGGACGCCACCACTAGGTTCATGCTGCTGTTCAGTGGCCCCCGCGTCGACAAGAGGGACTCGAACAATCACCGCCTCCAGAATCTTGCTCTGCTCCAACTCCACCTGAACAGCAAGCTGAACAACGAGGCATTTGTAGTCAAGAGGGAAATCATCCTGAAGCTCGATCAGGAGGGGGAGTACATCCTTCCGTGCACCCGCAATGTCTTCTTGAAGTACTACACGTCGACCTCGCCACAGCAGCTGTACCTGTGGAACCTGCAGGATCAAAAGGCCTATTTCGACAAACTCATCAAGATGGTGGACGGGTTCCTCCTGGTCGACGAAGGCGCCGCCGTCGAGGTCCCGTTGGGAACCGAGGAGGAAGGGTTATGAAAGGCCACAGGACAACGTTCCTTGAGCTCTTCGAAGACTCTCACGACGGTCACCCCCCAATCACGAAGATCGTGATCCCGATCTTTCAACGCGACTTCGCGCAGGGCCGACTCGACGATGAGAGCACTTTGATCCGCGAGCGTTTTGTCGCGGCGCTCGTGAACGCCGTAACATCGGGGACGAGCATGGGGCTGGACTTCGTGTACGGCGATGTCAAGGACGGTGTCTTCCGTCCGCTGGACGGTCAGCAGCGATTGACGACGCTCTACTTGCTCCATTGGTATGTGGCCTCGCGTGCGTTCATCCTCGATAAGCATGCGCCGTGGCTCCGGCTCTCTTACGCCACCCGCCCTTCCGCGCACGACTTCACCGCAACCCTGGCCGAGCACCCGTTCCAGATCGAGACGCGCCCATACTTGAACCGGGCGCAGCAGCCGAAGGAGTGGATCACTGACCAGAGCTGGTATCAGCACCCTTGGGACCAAGACCCAACGATCAGCGCGATGCTCGTCATGCTAGATGAGATCCACGCGTGCTTCGAAGCAGCGGCACCTGACTTCAAATTGGTGTGGGACCGACTTGAAGCACGGTCGACAGATGACACACACGGAGCCATCTGGTTCGACTTCCTGCGGGTTGACACCGAACTCGACGAGGACCTCTACATCAAGATGAACTCCCGCGGAAGGCCCTTGACCAAGTTTGAGGTCTTCAAGGCCGACCTTGAAAGCGCTATCAAGCAAGCGAATGACGAGAGATACCAAAGACTTGCTAAGAGTATGGACGTCGAGTGGACGGACATTCTCTGGCAATATGAGAAGAAGTCCTCAGGTGACCAGAAGATCGATGACGAGTTCATGCGCTACCTCATGTTCATCATCGAGATCTGCGAGTGGCGCGACGGCGCACCCGAGCGCAGATGGCACCACACGGTACCGCCGCGACTGCTCCAGCCCGAGGACAGAGCCCGACTCGCGTTTGCCAATCCCGAGAACCCTCACGCAGCGCGAAACCGAAACTTCCTCTTCCACGCATTTGACACCTGGGTCGATACGGACCCTTCTGTCGAGTTCGGCAAACTGTTCAACGCGGGCGGCGCGGGCGAGGGACCACTTCCTCTCGTGTCCAAGTCGCCTGACTTATTTGGTGCCTGCCTAACCAGGTACGGCTCTGACTTCTCGGTTCAGGAGACGCTGCTCCTGTTCGGAGTGCTCCTCGCCCGGCAACATCGCACCGCGCTCAAGCCATTTGATGTCGCGCGAAGGCTCCGGTCGCTTCGCAACCTGACCGCAACGGGCCTTGAGAGGACTGATCGGGGGATGTCGAACTTGGTTGCGTCCACGGAACGGCTGATGCTCGACGAACCCGAATACGCCCTCGGCCGACTCGAAGGACTTCGCCGCGAATGGGCAGCCGACGAGGCGCGCAAGTGGAATTTCATGGAAGAGCACCCGGAGGTCACCCACGCCGTCCATGAACTGGAGGACAACCGAATAACCCGCGGATGCATCATGGCCTTTGATCTTGAAAAGGACACGGTTGCTGGGCGCGCAAGGGCGTTCACACGAGTGAGTGCGGCCGAAGTCCGGGATCTGTTCGGTGCAGCCCTTCTGACTAAGGGAGACTATTCGCGCGACATGGATTGGGGAGGCAACCGGCGCCAGTTCGGGAGTTCTCAGAGTGGCGAATCATGGACCGCCATTTTCACCACGGGCTCCTTCGCCGAACTGTCATCCATCCGCGACCCGCTCGCGGCCCTGCTAAAGGACGTCAACGAACGATCTGACTCACAAACAGAAAGCCCCGGTGTCGTGCTTGACGCGATCCGGACAAAGTGGCTCGCCGAGCGCGAAGCAAGACACCACTACGACTGGCGCTACTACCTCGTGCGATACGAGGGTGCAAGAAGTGCAGAGGGGGACGGCCGCTACCACGGTACTTACAACGCTAACACCGGCGGGTTCAGCTACGGCCAACTCCGGCTGCTGCACGGCAAGGACTACGTCAGTTGGTTCAGTGACGCCCTGCTACGAGCGGCATGGGTCGACGGCGGACTTCATGAAGTGGCTGACGAACCCTCTTGGCGGTACAACGATCTAGGGCTCACCCTGAAGGCGTCCCGAATCGCCATCCACTGCGACGACGAGGCGTTTAGGATCGAGCTTCCTACGGCTGACGAATCCACGAGCGGCTCCCTCTCGAGAGCGTTGTCGCCATTCCGGTCAGACGACTCCGGGCTCATCCTGGTGAGGCAGGAGTCCCGCGTTGACTCTGAGGACCGAGTTCAACTTTGTGTGCGACTAGTACGGGCGCTGGTCGATGCCGGACTGTGAAGGCGGCCCGCGTCGTCGGACGTCAGCCACGTGACCGCTGGCGACTGACCCGGAGGAATTCCCTCCCAGGCAGGCTCATGGTCCAGGCGTGGCCGAGATCGTCCGTCAGCCCGATGACGCGCACACCGGCGTTGTCGTCCCTGGTTCGGCACTGGAAGCGAACCCGTCTGGCTGAGCCGTTGACACGAACAACGATCTGCTCAGGGCTCGTCGCGACGACGCGGTCCATGGTGAGCTACAAGGCGAATTCGATGGTCGCCGCGGCCGCCCTCTCCGGCCTCGGCGCCTCACGTGCGCTGGCGATCCAGTCGAGTGCCTTGGCGACAGTCGTACGCACGACACTGTCGCGGCTGGTTTTCGCAGCGACATGGCCGAACGGAAGCAACTCGTTGAAGAGCACGGACCCCGCCAGATCGGTCGACTAATCGGGGGCGTACCACTGCGAGCCTCTGAATGCGGTTGGGATGCTTCCGTCGTCCAGTCGCCGCGTGATCGTCCGTTAGCACGGCCAACCACCCATCACCATCGAAGTGTGGCGGACTTTGACGAACGAGCCAGCGTCAACCAGAGACGTGACACTCGCCTCGCGACCGTCAGGCGACGCGCCGTGGATGGTCGCGGTGTCGCCGTAGGCGCGCTACGCGGACACGTGAGACGCTCGGCGCTGTGGACCGTGAACAGGAGTCACGTCGCTGTCGGGCCGCGTCCACAGCGTCGCCGCTGCCCCTCGTAGCGCCACCACCTCACTCACGAGGGTGACCGTATGAGGGCCGCCGCCGCGAGGGTGCGATGTGTGGCAGCCTCGGCGACGTTGAGAACCTCCCACACGCCTGCGTGGGTGGTGATGACAGCGATGCGGGCGATCTGCTCGACCTGGGCGCGGTGCTGGGCATCGAGCTCGACGGCACGGTCGAGGACGACCCAGTCGAACTGCCCCGGCGTGAACCTACCGGCGACCAGCGCGTCCCGGACGTCCATCGGATACACGGCGGCGACCTTCGAGTGCTTGCGCAGGAGGACATTGAGCATCGCCTGGCTGGAGTCGACGGCCGCGTAGCGGTCGGGGGAGGCCAGGCCGAGGTCGAGGACGCGGCCGTTGCCGCAGCCGATGTCGAGGACGTGCGGCGGGTACTTCCCGCGCGCGCCGGCGAGGAGCTGCTTGACGTGGTCGGCCTCGCCTGCCGCGATCGGGTGCTCGACGTCCCACGTCGTCGCGACCTCGTCGTACGGCGTCTCGATGCCGCTGGCGGTGGAAGGAGCGTTCTGGATGCCGTAGAACAATTCGGTGGTGGCGCGGTTCACCAGGGTGGTGTCGGTGAAGTGGTTGTCCTCGGTCCACCAGCGGAACTGCCCGTCGGGGCTGGCGAGGTAGATCTTGGTCAGCGAGTAGTACTTGCCCGGTGACCCGAAGGTGGCGATCACGCGCGAGGCGCGGACCATGTCGTCATGGGCCACACCGGGGGTGCGCCCCTGGACCACGTAGTGGTGGGGAGCGGTCTCGGCGTAGGTCGTGGCGAAGGTCCACTCCCGGGTGGCGGCGAACTCCAGCCACCAGTCGAGGTCGTTCCTGGTAATCCGGCTCTCAGTCATGTGTCGTCCCTAGTTATGTACGTCCGGTCGTCGCCGATCACGATGCCAAGGGGGTGTGACAGCTGTCGGTCACCGGGTAGGCCGGCTGGCTGTCGATCCGCCCGCCGATTCGGCTCGTGGCGGAATAGCGGGCTCACGACGCCTAACGGTGAGGTCTCCTCGAAAGTTGTTGACCGGCCGGGCTCAGAAAATGGGGGTTCTGCCGTTTTGGTGGTGCATAGTCCTCCGCGCACGGACTTCGAGGGCCGTGTGGAACCAGGAGAAAACAGATGTTCGACATCGATCAGCTTCCCGA
>JAUPKO010000856.1 GCA_030837395.1 Actinomycetota bacterium
ATGTAGTGACCGCCTGACCCCGATGCCGACGACGCCCGGGGAGAGACCAGCTCCGCAGTGACGTGAGGCCTTCGAGAGACCGCAATGAACACCGAGGCCAGACGCTGGTGCAACAACGTCAACGTGGGCTGCGTGAACGCCCCCTGAACGCGAGCCGGCTCACCCACCACATCACTCATCTGCCGCTCCCTGAAATGCCCCGTCGCCGCAGACACCGTCTCCGGCGATCCAGGACCTCTGATCACAGCATGGTGGCATCCGCTACCGACAAGTCACCGATCGAGCCCATCTCATCGATGATGGGGTGCGGGACAGATTTGTAGGTGCCCATGTTCAGGTTCGGCAGGGGGCGAGGTGGGTGTCCGGGATCTGGTTGTGGGGGCGTGTCCAGAGGTGGTCCCAGGGGCCGCTGGCTTGCTGGCATCGGAGGGTGAGGATGCCGGTGGCGCCGGGGGTGGTCCAGTGCCTGCCGGAGAGTTTGAGGCGTTGACCGATGACGGCTTTGCAGCCGGCTTCGACGTTGCCGGAGCCGATGAACATGCCGTGCTTGCGGTAGTGGGCGTAGCGCCTCCGGACGGTGTTGGTTCGGAAGTAGGTCAGGGCCTTGTCCCGATCGACGGCTTTGACCCCTACCAGGGGGTATTCGGGTGCGGTGGCGGCGGCGATGATCGCCTCGATGTCGCGGGCGTCGAGTTCGTCCAGCCGTTCCCGGAGCCACTGCGCGGGGTCGGTGACGATGAACGCGAGGGTGGCGGCCAGGTCGTGCAGGTGTTCGCGGGCGTGGTAGATGTCCACGATCTGGGTCGCTTCGGGCAGGAGCTTGCCGGCCAGTTTCCAGATCCAGACCGCGCCGTCGCCCAGGACGACGAGCTGGCGGACGTGGTCGCCGCCGCGGCGGCGGGCCTCGGCCGCGACCAGGGGCCCGAACTCGTGCGCGGGGGCGAAGGAGGCCAGGTAACTGGACGAATCGGGGTCACGGACCGGGTATCCGTCGTCGTTGAGTTCGGTCTGGGTGAACAGGCACGCCAGTTTCACTTCCCGGGTGCGGGCCCGCCCGTCGTCCGGCAGTGTGCTGCCCTGGCCGTCGGGCCGGGCGGTCTTACCGGCCCGGCCCGCGGTTTCCGTAGCGGTCATCGGCACGCCGGTCCCGTCGATCGCGACGTAGAGGATGTCCGGCATCGGGCTGGGCGGCAACGGGACCAGGGTCCGGGCCCGGATCGCCTCGGCCCGGGCGGTGATCACTGCAGCGGCGGCTCGCCCGTCGACCTCGGCGGCCCGCTGCACGGCCTTGGCGTTCACGTCCACCCCGGCCAGATCGGACAGCAGGCCCACCGCCGGGGCGAACGGCGCCGCCGCGCCAGCCCGGTCGATCATCCGGCGCAGCCCCGGGGTCAGCGACGTTCCGGCCACCCCCAACTCCTCGTCGCGGGGCGCGTGGCCGTGCCCGCACACGGCGCAGTGGTACCAGGCCCGCCGCAACGCCACCGGGCCGAGCACCGTGTGCAGGGTCTTGTCCCGGTAGGCGATGAACTCGGCCTGATGCCCGGCGCCGCAGTCGATCCGGGGGCCGCGATGACCGGGGTCGGCGGCCAGCAGCCGGCCCAGCAGAGACCCACCCAGTTCCAGCATCGCGGTGCGGATCGCCAACTCCACCGCTTCCCAACCGTCCCCGCCGTCCCGGCCGGACTCGCCCTCCACGGCGGCGGCCACCTGCCCGGCCGCCACGGCGGCCAGCCGCGTCACCTCGGTGGTGATCTCCGCCCGGAGCTGGGCCCCGAGCTCGGCGCGGGACCGGCTGGAGAGCCCCCTTTTTCGTCCCCGGACCCTGGGGAGGCCGCCGAAGCGGGCGGTACCGCCGAGCGCGCCTCGCAGATCGCCTCGTTCACCTCCACGATCAACTGCGACAGCGTGGCGAACCGGTCGTAGCCCGCCAGCTCCCCGCGCACCTTGCCCACTTCCCCGGCAGCCAGTTACCGACCCCGCGTCCCGCGCCCGGGCACCGACCTGGTCCACAGGTACCGCGGCCCGTACCCGGGATGATCCGGCCGGGCGCAGACACAGTCCGACTTGCCGCAGCCACGGTAGTTCTCACTGACCGAACCCCGCCGGAAGTCCCCGACCTCGGCCAACTCCTCGCACAGCCGGGCCCGCTGTCCCTCCAGTTCCTCCAGCCGGGCCTCCAGGTACGGATCGGACACCACGACCACCCCAATCTGGCTGTTTGACCCACAACCAGACCAGGCTCTCACCTGCGCCAATCCCCGTCACCTACGTTCGTGTCGCGCACCCACGATGATGCCTGGCTTCAGATCACCGACCAGATGTTCGCAGCGACCCTTTGCACCATCCACAAGCGGCAGAAGTAGCCGGTCACGAGGATCGGACAGGGCAGCACGCAGGAACAGCCGTCGCCCAGCTTGCTGCCTGGTTTCCGTCTTTCAGAGACGGTGACGTGACTCGGCGACACGCCGGGGCATAGCGGACGCAAATGCTGGGCGAAGGTGCACTCGACCAGGCACTGAAGTTGTAACTGGAGCACGGGGCAGGTCCCCGCGCCGCGTTCACGATTTTGGTCCGACGAGTTGCATCAACTGCCCGTAGTCGGTCACGACGTCGTACGTCACGGCCTCATCGTTTTTCTCGGCGAGCGAGGCGAAGAACCTGCGGGCACACTCGATCTTCGCGTCCTCGATGCCCTTTAGCTGCATCGAGAAAAGTGAGCCCTTCGTCTCAGCAACGAAGTAGACGTGCTTGACGGCGCCCTCCTGGAAGGCGATGGCCCAGTCGGGGTTGTAGGCGCCGACCGGAGTGGGGATGAAGAATCCTCGGGGCAGCTTCGCGTAGACGACGACCTCGTTGCTGGTGTCCAGGTCGGTCACGAAGGCGCGTTCCACCTTGGAGTCGGTAACCGCGTAGTCATAAATGTGCTTCTTGAGCTTACTCCCAGCCTTCGTGAAGTCCTGCTTCGTCTGGCTCTCGGTGAAGATTGCGCTGTCGAATCGGTCCGCGAGCGCGTCGTAGGCCAGGTGCTCGACTATGACAGTGGCCTTCTGCTCATTGATGAGCCGCGCTGCCTCAGTGATGAACTGCTCGGGGTTCTGCCGGTACTTCGCGAACGTAACCGTCGACACCTTCGCGAGAATCGCGCCGACCGTGCGCCGGATAAGCTGGGTCTTCTCTGTGATCTCACCGAGAAGATCGTAGGCAACTTGCGACGACGCGGAGATCGTCTCAGCGTGCGTGCTCGTATTGCTGACATCAAACCCCGTTCCTGAGGCGAGGTCGTCAGGATCGAGGGTTGCGCGCTGCTGGCCGCCCTGGACGACGTACTGCATAGCGGCGACCGCGAGATTCTTGTCGAGCGTACGCACGCACTTGTCGATCAGCTCAGCGGAGTTGAACTCGACCTGGTAGACAGTTCTGTGGTTGATCCGTCGCCAGAGCTCCTGGAACTCCTTCCTGGCGAAGTTCTCCTCGTTTAGCGGGATGTGCTTCGGCTTGCGCCCATCATCCGGCAGCGGGAGATCGAGGTAGAGGGCGTCGACGAGCGGCCAGAGGAAGTCCGCCACCGGTTTGAGTACGTCGGACGTCGGCTCGGCAAGCGTGCCCGCATCTCGTGCTGCCTTGTAGGTCTCGGAGAGAGTGTCATCGTCGTTGATGTAGTCGTTCTTGACCAGGTACTTGTACAGGGCGTTCGCGAGTGCTTCCTCGACGACGCTCTCGCCAGTTGGAGTGGTGAACGTCTTGCCAACGAAGTACTTGACAGTCGCCTTGCGGGGACGGGCTGCCAGCGACTCACTGATCTCTTTCTGGAGCCCGGCAACGAAGTCTGTGTACGACTCGTCGGTGACGACGGTCAGCCCGTTGATGTCGTGCACGGTGACCGGGTTGTCCATGCGCTCGCCGTGCTGGTCGACTGCGAGCCGCAGGCCCCGGCCGATCTCCTGTCGGCGTGAGACCGTGTTGTTGCTCTTCTTGAGCATGCCCATGATGAACACGTTGGGATTGTCCCAGCCCTCGCGCAGCGCGGAGTGAGAGAAGATGAACCGCACGGGCTCGGCGAAGGACAGCAGACGTTCCTTGTCCTTGAGGATCAGGTCATAGGCGTCCACGTCCGTGGATTGCCCGGCGTCCTCGCCGCGCTTGGCAATGGTGGGGTCGACCAGCCTCTTGGTCTTCTTGTCAATCGAGAAGTACCCCTGGTGCACAACGCGCACAGCATCACGCTTCAGGTAGTCCTGGTAGGCGGCCCCTTCATCCAGGGCGAGTTCGTCCAGCACCTCGCAGACCGCGACGGTGTATTCCTCTTCAAAGACGCGAGCATAGTCGCCCAGCGTATCCTCGCGGTCGTAGTTCCGATACTTGGCCACTTCGTCGATGAAGAACAGCGACAGCACCTTGATGCCCTGCGCGAAGAGCTCACGCTCCTTGTCCAGGTGGGCGCGGATCACCTCACGGATCTGGATGCGCCGCTTGGACTCTTCCGTCACGTCACGGTCTGCGAGCTGGCCCGCGAACACGACGTCGCCGTTGCTCAGCTCGATGACGTCCCTGATCGCATCAATGTCGGTGATGAACAGACCCTTGTACGCCTCGATGCCGCCAGAGACGTCGTGGAGGTTCGATCCGACGTCCAGCCTCTTGACCTGGCGCTTGATCAGACCGGCTTTCATCTGCACCTCGATCTCGACGCGAGCGCGAGGCTTGGCGCCCTTGGCGATCTCAATGCCATCCAAGTACAGGTAGGCGGTGCTGCCCGCGAGTCCTTTGACGGTGATGCCGCGCACCGCGATCTTCTTCACCAACTTCTGGTTGTAGGCGTCGAGAGCGTCGAGCCGGTGGATCTTGTTGTGTTCCACCTTGTGCGTGGCCGAGTAGCGCAGCACCATGAGCGCCTTAAACCGCGAGAGTGCCTCCAGCGACTTGTCAGCTCCGATCTTCTGGGGTTCGTCGATGATCACGATCGGCCGGTTCGCAGCTATCACGTCGATCGGGCAGCGGGACTGGAAGTCATCGAGCACGTCGTAAATGCGCCGGTTGTCCTTGCCGGTCGCGTTGAACGCCTGGATGTTGATGACCATCACCTGCACCCCAGCGTCCGAGCTAAACCGCTCCAACTCGTGCAACTGGGCCGAGTTATAGATGAAGGACCGCGGCTTGGTGCCGTAGGCCTGCTGGAAGTGCTCGGCGGTGATGTCGAACGACTTCTTCACACCCTCACGGATCGCCACGCTGGGAACCACGACGATGAACTTGCCCCACCCATACCGCTTGTGAAGCTCCATGATCGTCTTGATGTAGACGTACGTCTTGCCCGTACCCGTCTCCATCTCAACGTCGAAGTTCGGCGCACCGGGAGCAGCCTTGCTGTCGACGAGCTTCGGCGACTGCGGCAGATTCCGGCTGCGCTGCACCGCATGGACGTTCTCCAGCAACTGAACTGCGCCCAGTGCGATCTCGGCGTTCCGGAGCCCCGAGTCTGCTGTTTCCGGGATCTCCAACGCTGACTGTGCCACCCTCCCGCGGCGTCCAGGGTCGACACGGTATGACACCCCGCCGTAATTGGGCTGTCCGACAAAGCAGTCCACAACTGCATCGACGGCGTCGGTTTGGTATTCCTGGATCTTGAACTGGAGCTTCATCGGGTTCAGATGGCCTTTATGTCCGTCGCGGGCGAGATCTCGGCGAAAATCTGCTCAGCGTTGATCCGATCGGCATCTGTGGCGAAGCCCCAGTC
>JAUPKO010000857.1 GCA_030837395.1 Actinomycetota bacterium
GCTCCATGGTGGCGGCCGCCCAGGACGCCGGTGAGTCTGTCGGCATCAGGGCCTCAGCGCGGGCGCGCTCGACTGCGGTCACGTGGGCCGGTGGCGCAGCGATGCCGTCGACGTAGCGGGCCAGGAACCGCCGCACGTTCACGTCCAGCACCACGGCCCGGCCACCGAAAGCGAAGCTGACCACCGCAGCCGCGGTGTAGTCGCCGAAACCCGGCAGGGCGCGCAGCGCGTCATAGTCCGACGGGACCCGCCCGCCGTGATCCGCGGTGATCATCGCCGCTGCGGCGTGCAACCGCAGAGCCCGGCGTGGATACCCCAGCCGACCCCACGCGCGGATGGCCTCGGCGACTGGTTCGGCCGCGAGGTTGGCCGGCTCGGGCCACCGGCGCAGCCACTGAGTCCACACCGGAATCACTCGCGCGACTGGGGTCTGCGCCAGCATCACCTCGCTGACCAGGACGCCCCACGGCGACGTGCCGCCGCGCCAGGGCAAGTCGCGCGCTGAGGCGTCGAACCAGGTCAGCAGCCGGTCGGCGAGGTGCGGTTGTGACCTGGGGACGGACATGGACACTCATGCTCGCATGGGTCGGCCGGTGCCACCTCCGGCCGGGATACCCTGGCCAGGTGGACAGTCTGTTGCGCCCCGTCGGCCCGCAGCCGCCGTCGGTCTACTGGAAACGCCGCGCGCTGGTGATCGGCGGCCTGCTGTTGGTGATCATCGCCCTGGTCCTGCTGTGGCCCTCCGGCGGCACCGAACCGGCCAACGCCGGTGCCAGTCCGAGCCCGATCACATCGGCCAGTCCCGCCCCAACGGCCTCCCCCAGCACTACGCCCAGCAACACGACCGAACCTTCGCCGCCAGCGTCACCGTCGGTCACCGGCTCCGCCCCGATCACCGACTGCCTGGACTCCGGGCTCGAAATCGCCACCACCGTCGACCCCGCGACCCCCAAGGTCGGCGCCCCAGTGACCCTCACCATGACCATTGCGAACGTATCCGGGGTGCCATGCACCCGCGATGTGGGCCCGGCCGTCAACCAGTTCACGATCACCTCGGGCGGCTACCGGGTGTGGTCCTCGGACGACTGCAACCCGGGCGGGCCGAACCAGATCGAGACCATCCCGCCCGGACAGGCCTTCGCCGTCCAAGCCACCTGGCCCGCCGTGATCACCTCACCGGGCTGCCCCACACCGCAGCAGAACGCGCAACCGGGCACCTACGACGTCGTGGGAAGCAACGCGGACGTGACCGGAGTCGCAACTCGGTTCTCGCTGACGCAGTGAAACCCCGGCCGCGACGGCGGCTCGTCACGCCTCATGGCAGGGCATAGAACCGCGGCATCGCCGCCACCGCGATCAGGGCATCCGCCAGCGAGGTGACCTCGGTCAGCATCCCGCCGGCACCGCGCCCGTTGACCCGCTTGGCCGTGCCCGGCGGCACCAGCAGCCGTCGGTAGCCCAGGCGGATCGCCTCAGCCACCCGCTCGGGCAGATGCGGCACCTGTCGGACATCACCGGACAGAGTGACCTCGCCCACAGCCGCCACGTCCAGCGGCATCGTGCCGTTGCGGTCAGCGCTGATCACCGCCAGGCACACTGCGAGGTCGGCACCCGGATCGGTCAACCTGATGCCGCCCACTGTGGCCAGGAAGACGTCCTTGTCGCGCAGTTTGAGGTCGGCCGCGCGATCAGCGACGGCAATGAGCATGGCCGAGCGCGCGGAGTCGAGTCCGGTGACGCCGCGCCGAGGATTGGGCACCCCGCTGCCGGTTACCAGCGACTGCACCTCGGCGATGAGTGGCCGATTGCCCTCCATCGTCACCGTCACGCACGTGCCCGGCACCGGGGAGTCACGCTCAGCCCGGAACAGCACGCTGGGGTCGAGCACCTCGGCCATGCCGTGCTCGGTCTGCTCGAAAGCGGCCACCTCCAGCGATCCGAAGCGGTTCTTGACCGTGCGCAGCAGCCGTAGCGATGAATGCTGGTCGCCATCGAGGCTGAGGGTGGTGTCGACGATGTGCTCCAGTGCCCGTGGCCCGGCCACCGAAGCGTCCTTGGTCACCTGCCCGATCATGATCACCGGGATACCGCGATCCTTGGCTACCCTGGTGAGTGCCTGGGCGACCTCCATCACCTGCGTGACGCCGCCGGCACGACCGTCGACATCACCCGAGGCGATCGTCTGGATCGAGTCGATCACCACCAACGCGACGTCCGGCTGGTGGTCGTCGATGTGGCCGATGACACTGGCGAGGTCCGAATCGTCGGCCAGCAGCAGGCCATCCGCCGTTGCCGACAGCCGTTGCGCCCGGATGGCCAGCTGTTCCACGGACTCCTCGCCGGAGATGTAGAGCACCTTGCGGGCGGTCCGACCGGCGAGTGAATCGGCGACGGCCAGCACGAGTGTGCTCTTGCCGGAACCGGGCGGGCCGCTGCACAAGAGCACTTGCCCGGCGACGAGTCCGCCACCGATCACCCGGTCGAACTCGCCGACCCCCGTGCGCACCCTGGGAACCGGGCCCGTACCGGTGACACTGGCCACGGGCCGCGCCGCCCTGACCGGTGCAGAACCTTGCACCGAGGCCCGCCGGCCGGGCGCCGCCTGGGCGCTCGCGACCTCCACCACAGTGCCGAACTCGCTGCACTTGGGGCAACGCCCGTGCCACTTGATGGCAGCGGCACCACAGGCGTTGCACTGGTACGTACGGGCATTCTTGGCCACAACCGGCAGGCTACGGCGTGGGTCCGACAACGCCGCTGGAAGGCGCCGCCACCGGCTGCCCTCCCGCGTCCGCCGGGTGCGCCAGCCCCGGCCCGACCTGGGCCAACAGCCGCACGAGTTCGTCGTAGCCGGGCTCTCCCATCAACGCCACCAGCGTGACCCGTTCGGTCACATAGACCGGCTCCGTTGCCACGTGCGCCTCGGTGGCACCCGAGCAGTACCAGTCCAAGTCGTGCCCGCCGGGACCCCAGCCGCGCCGGTCGTATTCGGTGATCACCACGACCTCCACGTCGGTGCCGTCGGGCCAACTGCGCTGCTCGAAGTCCCGGCGCACGGGCAACTGCCAGCACACGTCGGGTTTGGTCTGCTGCGGGTCCAACCCACGGGCCAACGCCAGGTGATGCAGCGCGCACCCCGCGCCACCGGCGAACCCGGGCGGGTTGAGGAACAGGCAGGCCCCGTCCACCACCCTGGTCTGCTCATCGCCGTCGGCGTCGAGGGCCACGATGCCCTCGCGCAGGCCGGCCGACCGGTGCGCCCACAGGGCGCCATCCAAGTGCGCCGCCCAGCGTATGGTTCGGTCGCGATCGTCATCGTCGGCGAAGTGCGCCCCCAGCGTGCAGCAGCCAGACGTGGGCGAATCGGCGTAGATGCCGCGGCAGCCCTGACCGAAGATGCACATCCAGCGCGAGGTCAGCCAGGTGGTGTCACACCGGAACAGTCGGGTCGGCTCGGCAGGGTCGACGAATTCGAGCCAGCTGCGCGGGAACTCCAGGGCGACTTCGGTCACGGCGCCAGCCTACGCACGACGGTTGCCACGATCGGAACGGTTGGGGTCACTGCGCGGCGAGGACAGGGAGCTCCGACGCGCGTAGCGTGGTGTCACCGCGGGCGCTGCGCCAGTTCGCTGGGCCCGCGCACCAGCGCTGAGGAGGACAGGTGCCATGACCCTCGAAGATCA
>JAUPKO010000858.1 GCA_030837395.1 Actinomycetota bacterium
GACCACGTAGATGCCAGACACGTTGGATTCCATGGTGGATTCGTCGAGGTCCGGCGCACCAGTCGGGCCCAGGGTTGCGACGTCGGCCAGATCGAAGATCGCGCGATCCTGGGTGTAGCCGATCTGCAGGAGGATGTCGTCGACGGCGACGGTTTCGGTAGGAGCCGGCAGCGCGGCGGTTGGCGCTGCCGATGGCGCCTCGGGCGCGGGCTGGGCCAGCGTCACCCGCCTGGGTTCGATCCGCGTCACCACCCGCGGCAGGTGCCCCACGATGTGCCCCTCAGCTAGCAGCGACATCACCTCGGGCCGGATCCAATGCTTCACCCGCGGATGCAGTTCCGGCGCGCGGTGCACCAAATGCACCTGCGCTCCCACCCGGTACAGCCGCAGGGCCGATTCGGCGGCGCTGTTGCGCCCGCCCACCACCATCACCCGGCGGCCGAAGAACCGATGAGGATCGCCCAGGTGCGTGTGCACGCTGGCCAGGTCCTCGCCGGGCACACCGAGACGGCGCGGGTGGCTGGTGCCGCCGGTGGCCAGCACCACAGTGCGGCAACGGATCGTCGCGGTGATCCCGTCGGGGGTGCGCGTCGTCACAGTGAAGTCGCCGCGCACCCCGTCGATGCCGATCACTTTCGTGAACGTGTGCACCTGCAGGCCGGCGCCGACGACGAACATGCGCAGATAGGCGAGGTACTCCTCACCGGTGGTCTTCTCCTGGGTGGTGCCCGGCAGCGGCCAGCCGCGGATCATCAGCCTCTCCGGTGAGGTGAAGAACCGGGTGGCGGGCGGAAACTGACGCGCGATGGTGGCTCCGACCGGCCCGGCATCGACCACCACCACGTCGTGGCCCTCGCCGGAGAGTACCGCCGCCGTCTCCAACCCGATCGGCCCCGCGCCGACAACCAGCACGTCACAGGCGGTGGGGAGTTGGAACACAACGCCAGCGTAAGGCAGCGCTATAGATGCGCATCGGGTGTGCATCGGGTGTGGCTTCGGGTCGGAGAACCGGCCACACAACCGCATTCCTCAACCGATCCCCACCACCGTCACGGGGGTGAGTCGGAATGTGGTGGTGCCGTCGCCGAGTTGTCCGGAGGCGTTGTGGCCCCAGCACCGCACCTTGCCGGTCGTCAGCAGGGCACACGAGTGCCCTCCGCCTGCGCTGATCGACTTGGCCCCGGACAAGCCCCACACGGCCACCGGTGTGCTGCGATTGGCGGTGGTGCCGTCACCGAGTTGGCCGCCGTTGTTGTAGCCCCAGCACTTACCTGCGCCGCCGGCCACCAAGGCGCACACGTGCTCGACCAACGCCGAGATGCCGGTGGCACCTGACAGACCCACCACCGACACCGGCTTCTCGCGATCTGTCGTCGTTCCGTCCCCAAGTTGTCCGTGGTAGTTGTAGCCCCAGCACCTGCCCTGACCGCCTGTCACCAACGCGCAGCTGAACCATTCGCCCGCCGTGATCGTGGTGGCCCCGGTCAATCCCGACACCGGCACTGGTGTGGGCCGATCGGTGGTGGTTCCGTCGCCGAGCTGGCCCCTGTTGTTGTATCCCCAGCATTTGGCCTGACCACCGGCGAGGACGGCGCAGGTGTGATGCCGGCCGGCACCCAGCGACGTCGTGCCGGTCAATCCGGTCACCGACACCGGAGTGGTGCGATCGGTCACCGTGCCGTCGCCGAGTTGGCTCTCGTCGTTGGAGCCCCAGCACTTGACGGCCCCGCCGGCCACGATCGCGCACACGTGGTCAACCCCGGCCTCGATCGCGCTGGCACCGGACAGCCCGGACACCGTCACGGGAGTACGCCGGTCGGTCCGAGTGCCGTCGCCGAGTTGACCGCTGAAGTTGCCTCCCCAGCACTTCACCTGCCCGCCTGCGACCAGCGCACAGGTATGAACGTTGCCCGCGGTCAGGGCGCTCACGCCCGTCAAGCCGGTGACGGTTACTGGGGTCGCGCGGTCCGTGATGGTGCCGTCGCCAAGCTGGCCATACTCATTGTCACCCCAGCACTTCACCTGACCACCGGCGACGATCGCACAGGTGTGCGTCCCGCCTGCGGCCACCGCGCTGGCGCTGGCTATCGGCGCACCACCGTCCGGCACATAGCCGGTGACGTCGACGATCACATGGGTCTGCGTGGGGGAGTAGACACACACCTTGCCCTCAGTGCCCAACGCGACCATCGCACTATTGGCCACCGATGCGCCGGGGCTGTAGTTCAGCGTCGAGGCATTCGGCAGGGGTTGTCCGCACGGGTACACCCTCAAGTGCCCGCCGCCGACCGGCCGCGTCGCCGTCACGTTGACCACCACCGCGGCGGCGTTGGTCGGCACGCCGTAGTAGCCGCCGATCGGCACGAGTAACTGCCACCCGCCCTGCAGCGCGTGGCCTGAGCGGGTGTCGGCCGCCCGCAGCGGGGTGAGGGGAGCGAAGGGCGAGCCGGCGGGGAAGTATCCGGTGACGTCGACGATCATGTGCGTCTGCGTCGGGGTGTAGATGCAGACCTTGCCTGTGGAGCCGGGTGCGACGACGGCGCTGTTGGCCACCGAGGCGCCGGGGCCGTAGTTCAGGGTCGAGGCGTTGGGCAGCGGCTGCCCGCACGGATACACCCGCAGATGCCCGCCGCCAACCGGCTGCGTGGCGGTGATGTTGAGCACCACCGCTTTCGCGTCCGCCGGCACGCTGTTGGCGCCGGCCACCGGCACCTGCAGCACGCCCAGCGCCGGCACCGGAACTTTGGCCGCCGGGAACGCAACCGGCTGCCCCGGCCGGGTGTCGGCAATGCGCACCGGGCTGCGCGGGGTGAACGCCGCGCCGGCGGGGAAGAAGCCGGTGACGTCGACGATCACATGGGTCTTGGTCGGGGAGTAGACGCACACCTTGCCCTCGGTGCCCAAAGCAACGATGGTGCTGTTGGCCACCGAGGTGCCTGCGCCGTAGTTCAGCGTCGAGGCGTTCGGTAGGGGTTGCCCGCAGGGGTACACCCGCAGATGGCCGCCGCCGACCGGCTGCGTCGCGGTGACGTTGACCACCACCGCCGCAGCGTTGGTCGGCACTCCGTAGTAGCCGCCGATGGTCACCAGTAACTGCCATCCGCCCTGCAATGCCTGACCGGATCTGGTGTCTGCCGCTCGGACCGGTGTCAGCGGTGTGAACAGCGTCGAGGCCTGGGGCGCAACGGTTCCCGTGGTCGCCGAGGCGGGTGGTTCGGGTGCGTACATCTGCCCGACGGGCTGGGGTGCGTTCGTGGCGCCGACAGGTGTCCCTGTGGCGGGTGCAAGTTCCAGCAGCCCCGCAGAGACGAGGATAAGCGCAGCGAGCGCCACCAGCCAACGTCGCCGGAGGCCCTGGTCTGCCGCGGAAGACCCGCTCAACGCCGCCATCGACGTGCACCACCTTCGCTCGCATGACCACCAACGGCCGTCACTTCCAGTGTGGACAGTCCGCTAGTCGAGGTGGGCCCGGATGACACCGTTGCTGCTGCGTCAGGGTGACCCGGCAGGCTGCGACGCGCGCTTGCAGCGGCCACGATGACCCGGCTGAGTGGGCGGCGGTAGGCCGCAGCACCGCAAGGCGGGCATCGGCCGGGCGGCCAGGTGTCGGTGCAGCGGTGGGGCGAAGCCGGCCGTATTGACAAACTCGGCCACGGCCAACTGCCTGCGGGTCTGCTCATCGGTGACCTTCATGGTGACGAGGTTGCCCAGGAACCACAGGGCCTCCCCCTCATCTTCGTGCAGGAGGTAGGGACGAATTGGACAGTAGGTGGACATTGTGATCTACTTATTCGGTATAGCGGCGACTAATCAATAGACACCGTATGCTGAAGTAATGGACGCTGGTACCCGGGATGACTCCAAACGGCGGTATGTTTCCCCCTCCCGCGAGGCGGGCGCCCGCCGCACCCGCCAGGCGATCGTCGCGGCGGCCCGCGAGTTGTTCGCCGAACGCGGCTATGCCGGGGCGTCGTTGGCCACCATCGCGCAAGCCGCGGGAGTGGCACGGCCGACGGTCGCCGCGGCCTTCGGTTCGAAGGTTGAATTGCTGCGGGTGGTGCTCGGCGAAGCCTTGGCAGGCGACGACGAACCGGTCCCGGTGGCGCAGCGCGACTGGTTCCAGCCGGTCTGGGACGCCGATACCGGTCCGGAGGTGATAGCCGCCTATGCCGATGTGTGTGTGCTGATCGGGTCACGCGCTGCGCGGATGTTCGAGGTCGTGCGCCGGGCCGTCGACGGCAATCCGGCGGTGGCGGAACTCTGGGAAACCATGAAGGGCAACCGCCGCGCGGGGGCGTCCATGATTGTCGATCGGGTGGTCAGTCTGGGTCACCTGCGCGCCGATCTGGATCAGGGCATGGCGGTTGACCGGCTGTGGATCCTCAATGATCCCGCGTTGTACGAAGCGCTCGTGCTGCAGCGGGACTGGGAGCATGAGACGTTCCGACGCTGGTTGGCCGAGTTGATGACGTCCCAGCTGGTGGCTGGTCCGGGGTCCGCTCAGGCATGATCTTCGGGGCGAGAAGGACCCCTGCGGGCACGTGCGAC
>JAUPKO010000859.1 GCA_030837395.1 Actinomycetota bacterium
CCAACTCGTCCACCTGCCGGCCGACCAACACCGAGATCGACCACCGCAGAATCTGCTCCGACGTCCGATCGTTGATCTTCAGCCGCCGCGACCGTCCCTGCGTGCGGATGCCGTACCGGGACGGCGCCAGCCGCCGGCCACGGATCCGCTGATGCGCATCCCCAACGAGCAAGATGTCGTCGTGCCCCTCGGGCACCAGCCGCCCGCACCGGCCGCCAATGCGCCGGCTGGAAGTCCTGCACCTCATCGATGACCGCGAGCGCATTCTGCAACGACGCATCGCCGACCACGACCGCCGCCTCCACACGCGCGGCTGACTCGAACGCAGTCACTCGTTGGCGAGACGAACTACCCCTCCACCACCGTCATTGGCGCCTGAGCCACGTCCCCAGCGGTGCCCGGGTCGGTCATGCGTTGCGCCAGGACTTCCGTTGCGACGTCAACGGGCAGCGCCGCAGAGAACTTCAGCCCTTCAAGGACCTCGGGTGAAATGGCGGGAACGGCATGAGCGTGGGTCAGCGATGTTGCCCGCATCTCGGCGGCATCGACGGGCCCAGCGATCCCGATCGCGAACGAGTCTGCGGTGACCTCGTACCCGGCTGCCGTCAGGACCGCGGCGAGGCTGGTGTTGGCCTTGCCGCCGGCGTAGGTCCACCATCGGGCACTCTTGGCGTCCCGGGCGAGGACGGACCCGTCAGCCGCCACGGTGGACCTCCGTTCGGCCCGCAGTTTCTCCAACGCCACCACACCGCGCCTGGACAGGGGCACACCCGGGTCCTCCCCGAGCAGGACCGCGCGCATGGATTGGGCCATGTCCCGGCCCAGGTGCATCCCGCCGTGCCCCCACCTGCTGCGCCCAGGCGAGTCCGACGCCGCAACGGACACGGTCCGGCGCCGCCAGTCCACATGGGTCACCACCCAAGCCCGCCCAGCCAACGCCAGCACCCTGGGCCGACCTTCCGGGAGGTGTTCGGTCAGCGACACCGGGGACACGCTGCCGACCTCGGTGCGCCCATGCAGCACCGTCAACTCGGGGTCGGCGGTGAACACCGCGGTGAGGTCCATGAAGTGACGGCGGCCGAAGCGGGTCTCGGCGGTCGGTCCCATGAACAGCAGGTCCCCGTCGGCCTCCAGGAATCCCTGCGCCACCAGGTAATCCAGCACCTCCTCGGCGCTGTCCATCACGGGCAGGCCGGCCCACCACCGAGACCAACTCCTACGCCCGAAGCTGCCTTGCTGGAGCGCCAACGCGAGCAGTTGTTGGGCGGTGATGTGGCGCGGGTTCGGTGGTGGCACCACCGGTTCGATGAAGCCTGATCGCCACAGCCGCAGCAGGCCCGCTGCTTGGAGGAACGCGTCGTGGCGGGTGGCCAGAAAGATGGTGTTTCGGCTGCTGCCGGGGCGCCGGCCGGTGCGCCCGAGTCGTTGCAGGAACGACGCGACGGTGCGGGGCGCGTCGAGTTGGATCACCCGGTCAAGGTCGCCGACGTCGATGCCGAGTTCGAGGGTGCTGGTGGCCACCACGACGCAGTCGCGGGCCTCGGCGAAGGCCTGCTCGCTGCGCCGGCGTTCCTCGGCCGCCAGCGAGGAGTGCGACACGAACGTGGTGATCTCCCGTGCCCGCAGTTCCAGGGCCAGGGTTTCGGCTTGGGCGCGGGAGTCACAGAACACCAGCCGCTTCTCGCCCCGGTGCAGGGCAGCGATGACCGTGGCCGCGTTGGCCACGGTACCGACGTAGTCCAACGTCACCTCCGCGTCCGCCGGTGCGACCGTCCGGGCCTGCGGGGCCACAACCTGCGCGCGTTGGGCTGGGGTGCCGCCTCCGAGCCAGGTCAGCAACGCGTCCGGGTTGCCGATGGTGGCGCTAAGCCCAACGCGTTGCAGTCGCCGCCCGGCCAGGCGTGAGACCCGTTCCAGCACGGCGAGCAGGTGCCAGCCGCGGTCGTCGCCGGCGAAGGCGTGCAACTCGTCGACCACCACCGCCCGCACCCCGGCGAACAAGGCCCGGTGGTCGACGTTGACCGAGACGAGCATCGCCTCCAACGATTCCGGCGTGGTGAGCAGGATGTCCGGCGGGTCTGTGATGATCGTCCGGCGGGCGGCGGGGCCGATGTCGCCGTGCCATAGCCCGACGCGGCGCCCCAGCCACCCGGTGTAGGTGGCCAGGCGCGGTTCGAGGTTGTTCAGCAGCGCCTTCAGCGGGGTCAGGTAGAGCACGGACAGCCCGGTCCAGCTGGTATCGACCATCGCCGAGAGCAGCGGGAAGACTGCCGCCTCGGTCTTGCCCCCGGCGGTGGGGGCCAGCAGCAGCACATCGGCGCCGCTGCGCACCGGTTCCACGGCCGCGCGCTGCAACGGCCGCAGATCGGGCCAGCCCAGCGAGTTCACGACGTGGTAGTCCAACGCTGGCGTCAAACCGGTGGCACTCACCGGCCGTCCCCACACCGGCAGCCGTCGACGCCCACGACAACGACCGCCCCATCGCCGACTGATTGGCCGCTCACGGCAACAACCCCCGCCGTGGCGCGGGGATGCTCATTGCGGGAGGTCCAGGTCGATGTCGTCGACGCCGGCGGCGGCGCGTTCGGCGCGGCTCATCTCGCCGGTGGCGATGGTCGGGGCGTAGTGCACGCGTGGGTCGAAGTCGTCGAACTGGTCGACCCGGTCGAGGACCTCGCCGACGAGTTTCTTCAGGAACAGCCGCGGGGCGACTCCCACGGCCCCGCCGAGCCGACCGGATACCGCCTCGGCGAGGTCACCCAGGTAGGCATCGTCGACCACCTCTGCCACACGCGGATGCGCCCCGACCGCGTACAGGTCCCGCACTTTGCCCCCGAGCTCGGTCAAGGACTCGGCGGCGAAGCCGGGCAGGCGCACCTGCACCGCGCGGGGGTTGTCGAACCGGGCGTCGGTGGCGAAGTCGGTGGCCAGCCGCTGCGCCAGCGGGGGGAGCCGCTGCACCCCTTGGGTGCCGTCGAAGAACGCCGGGGTGCCGGTGATCATCAAGTACAGGCCGGGGAACCGGCCGGAGTGGACCTCGTCGATCAGTTGGCGCAGCGCGTTGAGGGCCTTGTCCCGCACGTCGCCGCGCACCCGCTGCAGCGTCTCGACCTCGTCCAGGATCAGCACGAGCCCGGCGAACCCGGAATCGCGCAACACCAGCAGCAGCCCCTGCAGGAACCCCAACGCCCCCACGTGGTCCAAGTCCCCGCGCACCCCGGCGGTGCGCCGCACCGAGGCGGCCACGTGCGGCTGCCCACCCAGCCACGACAGGATGCCCTCCGCTGCGGCCATGTCCCCGCTGAGCTGGGCGGTGCGGTAGCCGCGCAGCGCGGCGGAGAACGCCGGCGTGGTGCGGGCCACCGTAGCCAGCCTGCGTTCCAGCAGCGCCTCAACCTCACTGTCCAACGCGGCCTCGTCGCCGGGGTCTGCGCCGGCATCGATCGCATCGGATTCCAGCGTGAACAGCCACCCGTCCACCACATCGCGTAGCGCCGAGGGCGGGAACGCCGCGGTGGCCAGGTTCTCGGTTATCCGCCGGTACACCGTCTCCAGTTTGTGTAGCGGCGTCTCGGTCTCGCTGATCTGCACCTCCGCCGAGGCGAAACCGGACCGGCGGGCCTGCTCGACCAGCCACCGCGCGAAGAACGTCTTGCCCGCCCCGTACTCCCCGCGCACCGCTTTGAACAGCGACCCGCCCGCCGCCACCGTGGCCAGGTCCGCGGTGACGGAGTCCTCGAACGGCGACAGCCCGACCGCCAGCAGGTCCAGCCCGTTGGCCGGCACCGTGCCCCGCCGCAGCGCATCGATCACCTCGAGCCGGCGGCGCTCGCTGACCTCGGGTATCGACTGGCTCATCGGCGCGTGATCCCGAACTGCTGGCGCCACAACGCCTCATCGAACACCACCGTGCGCCCGTCGGCATCCAACGCCAGCACCGGGTAGGCCTCGATGTTGAGCAACCTGCGCAGACCGGCCATCACCATCTGACCCCGCGCCGGCGGCACCCCAGCAATCGCCGCGACAGCCTCCACCGGGGCCCGCCCACCCGAGGACAGCAGCAGGCCCAGCACCTGCCCCACCACCTCGTCCGGCGGCGCCGAACGCCCGGCCGCCTCACGGGCCCGCCGGTACGCGGGCGCGGCGAGCAACTCCTCGATCGCCGCCGCATGCCGCCCACCCACCTGCCCCCGCCCGGCAGCGGCGGCGGCATCGCCGGTAACCGTCTCGGCTGTGGGGGCTGCGACGTCGTCCAGGCTGAACAGGGCCTGCCCGACGACGTCGGGTTCCGGGGTGCGGCGGGCACGCCGCGGCCGGGACGTCGCCGCAGCGCTCCGGCGGGCATCACCGGGCGGTGGTGCGTCATCTGCGGCAGGCTGCATCCACCAGGTGGGCGCCTGCGCGGCGGCCGGCTGCCAGCCCGCGGCGGACAGGTCGGTGTCGCGGGGCGCGAACACCAACAGCGGGATCGTCACCTCCGCCGC
>JAUPKO010000860.1 GCA_030837395.1 Actinomycetota bacterium
GGCACCGAAGAACCCCACTGATGCGGTCCCCGTGCCACCTGCGGGCACGCGCTCGACCAGGATGCCGGAACTGGCGTAGAACTGGGTGCCGTCCGGCGAGGTCGAGTTCACGTCGATGACGTAGTCGCGCTCGTCGTCGGTCGTGTTCCGCACCGTCACCGGCACGGCGATCGGCGACTGCCCCGCGACCCGTTCGATCTGGCCGATGGTCACCTCACTGGTGGCGTCGACGCTGCGGTCGCTGGGCCGCAGGAACGCCACCGTCACCGCCAGCACCAGCGCCACCAGGACGCCGACCGCGATCAGCAGGATGCGCAGACACCCCTCACCGCGACGCGGCTTCTTCAGTTCCACATCGACGGGCGGTTCATTGGTTGCCACCACGATCACCTCGATCCGAACAGGGCCATGCCCAGGATTACGGCGATGATCACCACAACCGCCAGCAGACACCCGAGCGAGTAGTTGAGCGCGACCCGCTTGCCCTTGCTCATGGGCGGCTTCACCCGCACCCCCACCGGGGGATCGCCGACCATCGGAGCCAGCATCGCCTGCCAATGCCGGGCCTCGGTGTCGCCGGTGAATTCGGCCATGACGTTGGCCTGCGCCAATCCTTTGGGCAGCAGGCAGACGCGGTGGCGAAGGTCGTCGTGCCAGAACTCCAGGGTGGTGTTGTAGTCGGCCAGCGCGAGACTGTGCAACTCGGCGACCGGGACGTTGACGTAGCGCTCGTTGTCCTTGCTGATGAAGGTGAGCATGGCGGGGGCGGAGTCGCTGGCGGGCAGGAAGGTCAGGTAGCCGAATTTGGACGGTCCACCCAGCCGCGCCGGCAGGTATTGGCCGTAGCCGCGCACGCCGCCCGCAGGCAGCACACCATCCACCGCACCGGGAGGTCCCATACTTCGAGTCTACGAGCCGACCCCTACTCTCCCAAGGGGTATTGCACCGGATCGCCTACCCGGGGGGCGAGACCCACGTGGCGGCGGGTCGCTCAACATTCGGCCCGCATCTGCCGATGACGCCGGCATCAGGGAGCGCATCGCGGAGGAGACCACCCATGAGGACAGCGCAGCACGTCGACCACACCACGAGCCACTCCCGGCCACACCGCTGGGCGCTGATGTTGGCGACCGCGGCAGTGGCCGGTGTCACCGTCGTGGGGTGCGGCGGATCGACCGGCGGCTCAGCGGACCAGTCGTCGGCTGGCAGCGCGGACCAGAGCGCGGCCGCCGAAGGCGGAACCTACGCCACCGAACTTGTCGGTCAGACGGACTTCGCCGACGAGCCGGATGCGGCCCAGACCGGTAAGCAGGCATTGCAGCAGGTCACTGGCGGAAAGTTGGTGCTCACCAACAACGGACCGGGCCTGGCCTGGCAGTCACAACAGGCGACGTCCGAGCCCGGCTCACCGGCGCTGTTCGTGGAGGGTGACCTCGCCTTCACTGCCCAACAACTCGCCACCGGCGCCCCGGTGACGGCCGCCGGCGTGGGCGTGGGGACGGCGTCCAACACGTGGGACTACTTCCTGACGTGCAACACCGCAGGCGTGGCCACGTTGCAGCGCTCAAGTGACACCGATGCGATCAAGCTGGCCGAGTACGACGACGTCGGCTGCGGGCAGAACTTCACGCTCGGGTTGGAAGCGCACACGCCCGCGAACGCCAACACGGAGTTGCTGCTCACCCTGCCGGACGGGTCGAAGCAGACCGTGGCGGATGACGCCGACTACGGCCCCTTCATGTATTACGGCTTCATGGTGTACGGCGACCAGTACCCGGCGACGGCCTCCGCCACCAGCGGGGGCGCCTACATGGCGCCGCAGTAGCGGGTGCGTCCGGCGTGTGTGCGCCCGGCGTGTGTGCGTAGGTGCGCATCAGCCAGATTCGCCCCAGAGCAGTTGCACAACATGGATCATCGCCGAGCCGGGTCGACAAGCGGCGCACATCTCGCGGTCGCCCGAGATTCCAGTCACCTGGCAGGGGATCTGCGCCAAGTTGGCCACGGCTGCGTGCCAATCAAGCAGCGGGAACCCCGGCGGGAGTCGCGGTTTGCGGTAGTTGTAGTCCACACTCAACTTCGCCTCGACTTGGCGACCCGTTCCCTCAGGCACTTCGTAATGCGCCAGCAGCCAGGCTTCGAAACGTGGGGCGGTAACAACGACTCTGAATCGCTTCGGATTCGGTTGGCTGGCCACCCACTTCGTTACCCTGCGAAGGTCGCGGTGCGGGTGAGCTTCCGCGTCCAAAACCACCCAAACCTGCGCGAAAGCGTCCAACGTCGTACGAGAGAGCGCCCCGATCACACCACCACCGCCTTTGGCATCGATAACCCGCCGAAGGTTCGGCGTCCGCTCGTAGTCACGAATGGCGTTGAGGTAGCCCATCTCGGTGGCACCCTCGGTGACGATCAGGATCGGCCCCCGCTCGGCTCTCCTCCCCCGCCCGCTCATCGACCATCAAACTCCGAGGCAGACAGTGTCGGCTGCGGCAACGCACCGAAGACACCTGCAAGGTAGCGATGCTCCTGGTCCACGTCGGGCCGAATCCCTCCGAAGTCCGAGAGCCGGAACAAGGTGCTAGCCCCCGCGGCGTCCTTCTGGGTGAACCACACCTCGTGACGGGACAGGGGTTCGAGCGCGTTCCGACCCATTTGGTGGGTGTCGTGGGTCGAAGCGATCAACTGAGCGCCACGCGGATTGGTCAACGGCGACCTGAACTGTGCCACGAGGTCGTCGACCAAGGTGGGGTGAAGACTGCCGTCCAACTCGTCGAGAATGACCACCCCTCCGGTGTGCAGCGCCTGCGCGGCCAGCAATCCGGCGACAATGAAGGCCCGCGTACCTTCTGATTCTAACGATTCCGGCAGGTAGTACGTCTCGCCTCCTGCGCCGGTGTGGCCGAAGGCGAGCGAGGCGAACTCCCCAGTGGGCACATCGAATCTAACGCCGAGAACGGCCTCCTGAAGCGTGCGACCAATTGCCCGAATCTCTTTCAGCCTCTCGTCGGTCATCGCCTCCCCTCGCACGTCAGTGATTCCCAAGTCGGCTCTCGCAACCAGCTCGCGAACAAGGGGAAGGTTCGCCGAACTTATCAACTCGTTCAGCGCATGTTGATGCACCTCAGGTCTACCAAGTCCGCGAGCCCGCAACAACCCGTGAGTCAGCCATCGGTATGCGGGCATCACCACGGACTGGTTCGCCTGCGCAGCAACGGACAGGAGTAACGAGTTCTCACGCATCTGAGCGGCCAGGCCGGACAGCGCCTTGGACCGGGCATTGACCAGTTGCCGCTTCCTGCTGAACAGCGTGCGGTAGCGGCGGGTCGCAGCCGACTTGAACCGCAGTGCCTCACCACGGACAGCAGAGGAGTCCATCGTGACGCTGTATTCGTACTGACCCGGTTGGCCGGCATCGTCGTCAGCGATGAACACCACGCGCCACGTGGTCACGGTCTCGGGCGCCCCCGACTGCAGCAGGAAGGGGCGAGCATTGGTTCCGCCTCCGGGGTCCCACATGCGATGGGACTGCTCGACAGCGGTGCTCAGGGCCACTATCGCGTCCAGAAAACTAGTCTTACCACTCGCGTTTGGGCCGAAAATCATCGCCACTTGAGGCAGTCGCTCACCGAGTGGCGTAGCGACAGACGGTGCGTCTGTGGACTTGGGCAGCGGCAAGGTCAGGGATGCGAGGGCATGGAAGGGACCATAGTTCGCCACCTCGAATGAGACGAGCATAAGCGACCCTCCCGGATCAGCCACGAGCAGAATTTCGTGATTTTGCGTGAAAAACCTCCTCAAGTGTAGCGTCGTGTGCAGGATCATGCCTGGTGTGTTCGGCGATCTCGTGCACCAAACGTTGCCTCAGCCCTCACGCACGTACGTCAGGGAGAAGGCGCGGACCTGCCGGAACTCCTGCAGACTGCTGGCGAGGTCGAACGGGTCGTTCCTGACGTATTGGAAGATGTCGAGCCCACGTCCCAGCACGATGCGCCAGCCGTCATCCGTGGTGATTGACCGGTCATGGATCGAGTCGTCGAAGGCAACGTCGAGCGTGATGCCTGCCGCGGCGGCCCCCTGCTTGACCTTCAGGAGGAATTCGTATTGCGCCTGCAACTTCTCGGGCCCGTCGGTGCTTTCGGAGGTGACCAGGGCAATGGTGACTTCGTCCGCCGGATCCTTGTCACGCGCGATCGCCTCAACCAACTCCATGAGATTGCGCGCCTGGTGGAAGGCGCGGATGTAAGGATCGACGATCGTGATGTGCGACGCACCCCGCAGATAGGGGATCAGCAACGCGTCGAAGGACACCCCGCGTTGGTTCTCCTGGAACGACACGTAGCCCTCGCGAAGCGGCACCGAGCCGGCGTCGGCTGCGGCGTCCGCTGCGGGGGAAGTCCTCTCGTCCGCTGCGGCCGCGGCATCGGGCTGCATCTGGTCAACGTCCGGCACCGGCCCCGACCCAAGCCCCGGCCCGGGAACCTGCCCCGACCCTGACCCATCCCGCGCCATCGCGTCGTCGCCCGAGAAACCATCCCCATCCCCACCCGGCCGGTAGTACGCCGGGTACTCGTCCTCCTCCAGCGTCTTAACCGCGTGCCACTCCCCCTCCAGATCGGTGTACCCAAAGTCCACCGCCGCCATCGTCGTGTCGATCCGCACGATCTGGTCCTTCACCCGCTTGCGGCCCTCGATCGCCAGCCGCAGCACCTCCTCGACCTCCTCCCGCGTCGCCTCCCCGTGCGGGTACAGGATCTTCATCAGCCCCGAGAACGTCTTGTGGATCCCGTCGCGGTCGCGAGTCGAGATGCCCGACGGCAGCGTGAAGTGCCCCTGGTACCGGTCCGAGAAGTCCTGCGACCGCATCGATTTGAGCACCTCGGCGATGTAGTCCACCACGAAGCCGTACCCGTCGGAGAACATCTCCCCGCGGATCGTGTCGACCTCCCACCCGGGGATGTAGTGGTGCAGGCGGTCCAGGTACGCCGAGTCGTGATACGCCTCGGGCAACTCGTCGAACAGGTCCGA
>JAUPKO010000861.1 GCA_030837395.1 Actinomycetota bacterium
CGGGCCAGGCGCACCATCGCCGCGCACTCGGCCGGGGCATACGGTGGCTGCACAGGTTGATGACCGATCCGTTCCGGGGTCGGAGTGCCCGCCACGTTGCGCACCACCCGGCGCAGCACCGTGCGCACCGACGAACGTGTCTGAACCGACGCACCCGCCAGCGGCCCCGCCAGGTACGCCTCCACCAACCCCTCGGCGCACAACAACTGCACCGTCAACCCGTCGGTATCACCCTGAGCGCTGTCGATGCCGGCGGCGACCCAGGCGACGCATCGGGATACCCACCCGCCGTGGGAGGACACCCACGTTGCCGACGCCGGACGGTACGCGGTCAACGCTTCCCGCGTCACCGACTCAATCCGCGCCCACACCGCAGGGTCGGTCTTCAACGGACGAAACGCCGCGATCGCGGCCGCCACCGGCGCACCCAGCGGTGGCAACTGTGGACGCGGTGTCGGCTCGGTTGCGGCTGTCATCGCGGCTTTCGCCGCGGCTAGGCGAGCCGACCGGGACGTCGGCTTCTGCTTTGCCTTCCGCTTCGGCTTCGGGGTGGCTGCTGGGGAGGTTGGGGTGTCCATCTGTGTCACCGCCTTCGGATCCACATCGCCGGCAGTGGCCAGCGTGGCCGCTGCTTGCCTGACACCGTTCACCGTGCCGGTGACACCCCCATTTGGGCACTGCCCATCAAGCAGCACCGACAAGGAACCTTCGGCGCGCATTTGGCTTGCGAGTCCGGTCCACACCCCCGCGTCGAAGCGGTACCCGCGGGTAGTCATCGCCGCTGTCACCGCGGGGAACGGACCCCACCAGGCGGCACGAACCCACCCCGGAACAGCCTGGGTCGACACGGCCGTGCGCCGTGGACGGCGAGTAGAAGCAGAAACGGATCCGAGGGCGCGGCCGATACGGCGCAGATCGGTGCGATATCCGGCACGGGCATGCACAGACAGCCCCGGCATCCGCGCCGGCACCACCAGCGCATCAATACGCTCAGCCGTCAACAACACCGTCAAGTCCGGCGTGGTGGTCTGGTCCCATCTCGACAGGGCGAGGAAACGGCACAGCCGCGACGCCAGCTGCTTCGCCCGCGTCACCGAACCCGGACCCGACGAATGCACCGCCTCGGCCACGACCGGGCCGGCGTGGGACCAGGCAGGCGCGGACAGAGACTCGGGAGTGAAACCGTCGGGAAGCTGGACGGGAGCTGATTCGGTTGCCTTGGTTGGGTTCATGGACAGGCACCGTCAGCCCGACAAACAGAACTGCCAATCCCACCCATTCATGCAGGCGTCACCACTTCGGCAAGGCGACACGTCGACTCCGTGGCGGCGAGCTGACTCGCCGTGGGTTGTCGGGTGCCTCTATCTCAAGGGCGAGAGCCGGAGTCATGTCCGAGGACACCGCTCCCGTCGGCGGGAGTGTGGTGGCATCGGATCGGTGCACTCCCGGTTCCGACTGGCCGATGGTTTGGTCTCGGGAGGCGGTCCACAGTTGCTGATCTGTGCCCCAACGTCCCCGGCCGGGGCAGCTAACATCGATGTGTGTCTCTGGGTAGATCGCTGACGGCAGTTCTGGCCTGTCCGCCCATCACCTCCGGCGAGCGCACCAGACGGATGCTCGAGCTGGCGGCTGAGGCAGCATCCTGTGACAGCGTCACGATCACCAACTTGTTTGCTGAACCGGCCAAGGACGTGCCCGAGCTCGCACGCCTCGCGGTAGACCCGCACGGTTGGTTGTCGGCCCGCGAAGACCTTGAAGCTGGCCTTCTGGGTGGCCACGAACTGATTGTGGGCTGGGGCATGTATGGATTCAGCGGGCCGGCGGCCCGGCACTTCCGGGAGCAACTGCAGTGGCTTCGCGGGACCGCGGTTAAGGCAGGTCACCCACGCGCGTGGTGCGTAGGTGGGCAGCCGCGCCACCCCTCGCGGTGGCATCAGTACGTCAGCGACCGACACGGCCGTACAGGGCCCGGCACAACCGGTGAGCGTGTGCGCCAGGTTCTGGTGCGGGCATCCTGGGAAGGTCTGGTTCCTGCCCAGCGTTAGGGGCCACCGGTACCCTTCAGCGGAGGCAGCAGCTTGTCGGAAGTTGTTGGCATCATCTTGTAGTCGGCCCGGTGCACCCCCGTGCTGTCGGCGCCGAACCCAGCACTATCGGAAGAGCACAGACCCGACAAGGAGTCCCATGCCTGAGCAGCTCTTCACCGACGATCACGTCGTCTACCGCACCGACCACGGCACCCAGGTGTGCGGCGACTCCCTCGATTTGCTAGCCCTAATGCCAGACGAGTCCGTAGATCTGGTCATGACGAGCCCACCGTTCGCACTACTCCGGGCCAAGAAGTATGGCAACGCAGACCAGGCGGCCTATGTCGAATGGCTGACCACCTTCGGTGAAGAGGTCAAGCGTGTCCTCAAGCCGACCGGGAGCTTCGTGCTCGATCTGGGCGGTGCCTACAAGCGGGGGTCTCCAACGCGGTCCCTGTACCAGTTTCGGGTGTTGATCAAGTTCGTCGACGACCTAGGCTTCCACTTGGCGGAGGAGTTTTATTGGTACAACCCGGCCAAGTTGCCGAGCCCCATCGAGTGGGTGAACAAGCGCAAGATCCGGGTCAAGGACGCGGTCAACACCGTGTGGTGGTTCTCGAAGAACGAGTACCCCAAGGCCGATGTCACGCAGGTGCTGCAGCCGTACTCCAAGAGGATGCAGAAGCTACTTGAGAACCCGGAGGCGTTCTACGACGCAAAGGGTCGACCCAGCGAGCATTCCATCAGCACCAGCTTCGGCAACGACAACGGCGGAGCGATTCCACCTAACCTGATCCAGCTGCCCAACACAGATTCGAACTCGTCCTACCTGCGGACCGCACGCAAACTCGGCAGGCGCAGCCACCCCGCACGATTCCCGGAGGGGCTGCCCGAGTTCTTCATTCGCTTCCTGACCGAGCCCGGCGACTTGGTCGTCGACATCTTCTCCGGCTCCAACACGACCGGGGCTGTCGCGCAGCGCCTGGACCGGCGGTGGTTGGCGTTTGAGCTGAGTCGCGAGTACGCCGCCCTGTCGATCCTGCGGTTCACGACCGAATCTGAGCTGGACGCAGTCGCCGACCGGGTACAGTCCGCCGAGAAGGGCCCGGTGGACCTGCGGATCCCCGAAGATCAGGGCCCTGCCCAGTAGCTTCGGGACATGGTGCCCCGGGGGTGGTCAGCTTGGCGCGCTGCCGTCGGCAGGGTCGGTCTGGGTGAAGGTGAGATCCGACAGTCGGCTGACCTTGCCAGCCTTCAGGTCGGCCTCCAGCCGAATCAGCCCTAGGTTCATGAGGGTCTCGGCCACGTAGGCAGGGTCTCCCTGTTCGGGGTAGAGCACCCGCAGGAGGGTGCGAAGCTCGTTGCTGGGATCGAAGGAGCCCACA
>JAUPKO010000862.1 GCA_030837395.1 Actinomycetota bacterium
GGTCGTCGTGGTCGTCAGGACGATCAGGTACACCAGTCCGTCCGGGGTGTTCTCCAGGTCGAAGTCGACCTCCACCGTGGCGTGGGGCAGGGTCACGGTGTCGATGCCGCGGGCGCGGTGCACCTTGCCGGCCAGCGTCACCCGGGCCTGGTCGGCCAGGGGTCGGATCTGGGTGTCGGTCTTCTCCCCGGTGGCCTGCCAGGCGGCGAGCTGCCGGCGGGTGGTGATCCCGGCCGGGTACAGCAGCCTGCCGGCCCGATCCGGTGTGACACCGGGCAGCAGCGTGGCATGGTCGGTGGCGGTGAGCTCGTCATGGCACACCTTCCGCCACGGGCAGGAGGCGCAGTCGGCCTTCCACTCCGGCGCCGGAGTGGACGTGCCGGAGCGGGCGATGGTCGCGATCTGGACACGCCGGGCGAACTCATGGTCGTACCAGGTCAGGGCGCTGGTCTTCCCCAGCGTTCCGTGCCGGTACAGGGCTGCGTCCAGGTCATGCCAGATCAGCTGCATCTCCCGGCCGATGATCGCCCCGACGGGGACGTCGGTCGCGTGGCCGAGGTGCTCGAGCATCCGCCGGTAGTGGGCCAACTGGAGGGCGTCGTCGCGGCGCGGGGTGCCCGGGCCGATGTCGACCGGTCGCGCGGACGCGTACCCGGGCCGGTTCAGCGGGGAGGCGACCGTGGTGTGGGCGGCGGTGCCGTCGAGGGCGCGATGGTCCTTGACGTCGACGGGAATCCAGCGGGCCGCGCCGGCCGCGTCGACGTGGTCGAGGACGAGGGCGTCCGGCTCTCCGATGCGGTGCGCGCCGGGCTGCGCAGGCAGCCGCGGGTTCCAGATGACGGTCACGGCACCGGGGGAGGCGAGCAGGGCCAGGGTCGCGGCCTCGCGGGCGCCCTTCGCTTCCCAGGAGCCATCGCCGGAGTCGAGGATCGCCATCTTGCGGCGCAGCACCTTCGACCAGGCGGCGCGCACCTCGGCCTCGAACACGTTGCCGGCATCCATGCGGGCCTGCACTCCGGCCGGGAACGGCTCCAGGGGCAGGTCGGCGTACGCAGGGTCATGCTCCAGGCGGAGCTTCTCCGGGCATGTCTTCGCGGCGTAGCCGCCCAGGACGACAGGTCGGGGGTTCAGGGTCTCGGTCATGCCGGTGACTGTCGGCGCGCGCAACCAGAACGCAAGCCCGCACGTCAGGGGCGGGTCAGCAGCGTGAACCAGGCGGCCGCGTCCTGCTCGGCGCTCGTCCCGACGAACTCCCGGCCGGCGAGGACCTGCGTGTCGAGCCGCACCTGCACCCGGTAGGCCGGCGCCCCGGCAGCGGATCGTCTGCCGCGTGCGATGGCAGCGGGGTCGCGCTCGAGGACGATCTGCAGCTGGCCGATCGTGTGAGCGGTGATCGGCATCCAGCAGTCGGATGTGACCCGCCGCCAGCGGCGCCTGTCCGTTGCCATGCCCCACCCCCCCTCGGCAAACTCGGTGCCTGATGGTTGACGGTGGGACGCAGGGCGCTTCCTGCGCGTGAGGGTGTCGGCGTTCGCCTACTTCGCGGCGTGTGTCGGCGTTCGCTGACAACCGCGTGGGCGTGCTCGTTCGTTCGACCCTGTTGTCAGGGTCGCAGAGAGGGTGCGCGAAGTGGTGGAACTTGGGCCTTGCGCGTGTCGCTGGGGACCGGAGCTACCGGTTGCCCTTCGCACGGTTGTGCGTGATGCACAGCATCTCGCAGTTGGCCTGGTTGGTGGCGCCGCCGTTGGACCACGCTGTCACATGGTCGGCTTCCATCTCGTCCAGCTTGTAGATGCGAGCCTGGTTCGCGTTCGCCACCGAGGCGCACACCGAGCAGTTCGACGTGCCGGCAGCGGTCGCGGCCTGTGTCTGCTGCGCGTAGGCGACCTTCTTGGTCTTGTCGTCGAAGATGCGGACCTCGAGGAGTTCTGGCTTGGTCTTCCCGCTGAGCAGGTACTCGTACACGCCCTTGCGCTTGGTCACTGCCGGGTCGCCGAGGAGCGCCGCGAGGTCTGTCGCCATCGTCGTCGGGTTGTACGACTTGCCGTGGTGCTCCTCGTACAGTCGTCCCCATTCGAGGCCGCGCATCTCCTTCTCGGGAGTGCCGGAGAACACCGTGCTGACCCAGTCGATGACGGACGTGAAGTAGGTCTTCAGCTGGTTGATGTCGATGTCGTTGCGGTGCTGCGCCAGGTAGGAGTCGATGGTGAGGTTCTGCGATGCCGCGACCCAGCCAAGCGCAACTTCGAGGACTTCCTGCCGCTTCGGGTCGCCCTTGACGTACGCGGCCCACTTCTGCTGGTTGGCGTTGTTGGAGTTGGAGAACTCGGCCTTCGCGGCGGTGACGAACGGGCCGGAGTAGATGGCGTTCAGCAGCTCCTGGTCGTTCAGCGGCACACCGGCGATGTTGATGGTCTTGAACCACTCCTTTATCTCGGTCTCGGTGCCCGTGCACTCGTAGACCAGGAGTTCGCTTGCCAGCAGCTGCTCCTGAACTTCCTTCGGCAGCGAGGAGAAGGTCTGCTCCTTGCCGTTGAGCTTGATGGCGAACTTCCCCTTGACGAACCTGCCGACGCTGGTGATGCGCTGCTGGCCGTCGAGGACTTCGAGCATGTCGTCCGCGACGTTGAAGTAGATGAGGCCCAGCGGGTAGCCCTTCAACAGGGAGTCGATGACGGCGACGTCGCGCTTGCCATCGTTGTAGATGTAGTGCCGCTGGAACTCCGGCTGGATGACGAGCTTGCCGGACAGGCCGAACAGGCCCTTGCCTTCCAGCTCGTTGTAGACGAACCCATCGACGACCTGCTCAACGGTGTAGTGCTTCAACTCGGTCTTCACTTCGCACCCTTCCTGCGGATGAGGATGCGCTTGTACGCGGAGATGTAGTACGACGGGGGTGTCTTCTCGTCTTCACCCTTGACCTCGTAGTAGGCGACGCCCTTCGGTGGCGTAGCGACCTTGAACGCTGGGCCGCTGTTGAGGGCACCTACCGTCTTGCGGGAACCGTCAGGGCTCACCAGCGTCTGCGTCGGGTAGGTCTTCGTGGACTCGTCCGACCACGTCTGCGTGAGGCTGACTATCTCGAACTGGTCAGGGTTGTACTTGTCGAGGAACGAGATGGGGACGCCCATCACGCCCGTGTAGTCGCTCGGGATGGCGTCGGTGTACGGCACTTCGATGGCGTCGTAGTTGTCCATCTGGCGGTAGCCGATGCTCTTGACGTCGGCGTGCTTGCTGTACTTGCGGTTGTCGGCCATCGTCATCAGCTGCAACGCCTCGTGGCGTCGCCCGTGGTCAATGTTCGTGAACCAGCAGGAGTTCCCGAGACGCGTGTAGTCGTAGTCGTCGTCTGACGGGTATCCGAGCCGCTTGGCCTTCGCCTTGTCGGCTTCCTTGACCGTGGTGCCCTTCGGGACCCCGAACACCATGTCCGTGTTGTTGGCGGTGGCGCCCTTCCACAGCTTGTTGCCCTTGATGAGGGCAAACAGGTCCTTCGTCGTGACTGCGTTGCTGCTGCCGACGATGGAGAACTTGACCTCTCCTTCCACCAGCCAGGAGATGAACTCGCGGAACAGGCTGAACGGCGGGTTCGTGATGACGATGTCGGCCTCGTCGCGGAGGGCGGTCACTTCGTCGCTGCGGAAGTCGCCGTCACCGTCGAGGTACTCCCATTGGAGGTCATCGATGTTGACGACGCCGTCGTTGTTGATGTCCTCAGCCGTCAGGGTGAACTTCTTGCCGTGGCTGCGGGTCTTGGTCTCGTCGAACTTCGGGTCTTGGCTCTCGAACAACGTCGGCTGGTAGGTGATGGTTGCGGGCTTACTGTCCGGGGCGTACGAGGTTGAGATGAGCTTCTTGATGCCGTAGTCGGTGAAGTGGAGGGCGAAGAACTTGGCGAAGTTGGACCACTCCGGGTCGTCGCAAGGCAGCAGGATGGTCTTGTCACGGAAGACGTCGGCGTCGTACTCCAAGTAGGCGTTCATCTCACGCTCGATGTCGGCCCACAGGGTGTAGAACTCGTCGTTCTTCGCTGCGCGGGCAGCGGAGAGGTTGGAGTTCGTGTACCCGCCGGCGGTCGCAGCGTCGTCGCTCGCCTCGGCTGTCGCCTCGTCCAGCTCCTCGGGCGCTTCATCGGAAGCGGGGGCAGTCTTCACGCGCTTGGGCATGCGGTCCTCACAGCGCGTCCGTCACGACCGGTTGCCACACGTCCCCCTTGCAAGCCTTGAACCATGCCGACAGTATCGGAACCCCGCCGCGTGGGGCGTCTACTGCCGGA
>JAUPKO010000863.1 GCA_030837395.1 Actinomycetota bacterium
ACAGGGGTTCGGGGTCTCCGGTCGGCGTGCTGACAACCGCCCCCGCATATCGGAGGGGAGGAAAGCCCCCGCCCTGACAACCTGTCCGAGGAGACAGGCGCCCAGGAGTTCCACCACGAGCGGTCATCCGGACCAGCGAATTCTATGCACACCTGATGAGGGGATCGTCATGATGAATACCGTATTCATGCTTCACCACCTCAGCACCTTCCCTGAGTTCACGTCTGCCACCGCCGAGATCGCCTCCCGAATCGTGGGGTCGGTGGCGGTGAAAACACTGCCGGAGGTGATCGAAGGGCTGAAGACCTGGGTGATGGGGATACTCGCCGCAGTAGCCACCCTGTTCATGGTGATCGGTGGGCTGCGGTACATGGCCGCTGCCGGGGATCCGGCTCAGGTGGAGCAGGCCAAAGGCAGCTTCAAGGCGGCCTTGGTCGGTTACGCCCTGGCCGTGATGGCCCCGGTCATTCTCAAAATCATGCAAGACATCATCGGCGCCTGAACGGCGTCCGCGATGATGGACTGGGTCTTTGACGGAGCGTTCGACTGGCTGGCCCGCCGACTGGTGGAACTACTGACCTGGCTTCTGGAGTTCATGACGTCCACCTTTTTCACATCCCCGGATGTGACCGGGCTACCGCAGGTGGCCGCCATCGCCCAGCGATCGGCTGTGGTGGTGGGTGCCCTCTTCACTCTAATGATCATCGTTGCTGGAGCAGTGGGAATGACGTATGGAGGATTCCAGATCCAGTACGAGGTGAAGGACCTGCTCCCCCGCCTGATCGTGGCCTTCCTGCTGTCAGCCTTCGGGCTGAGTCTGTGCCAGGCGCTGATCGACGTCTTCAACGCCATCACGGCCGCTCTGGTGGGCCAGACTGCCGCAGGCCCCCACAGCGTCCACTTCGTCAGGAACACGATCGAACAAGTAGGCGTCAACCCGGCAATCCGGGTAGTGATCTCTCTGAACGGTCTCCTGATAGTGGTGCTGTTCCTACAGCTGATGTTCTCCGTCTTCACCCGGCTGACGATCCTGCTCATCCTCGCGGGAACCGCCCCGGTGGCTCTCGCCTGTATCGGGCTGCCGCAAACTCAACCGGTCGCCGCACTGTGGTGGCGCTCGCTGATCGGAGTGTTGGTGACGCCGTTGTTGCAGGGAGTCGCTTTCTCGATCGGTGTCGATCTTTTGATCACTCCGGGGTACAATCTGTCCGGGCTCCTCGGGTTTTCCGCGGTACGTGGTGCCGGGGTGCTGGAGACGATGGACATGCTGTTGCTGACCTGCCTGTTACTGGTGACGGTCCGGATTCCACGGATGGTCGCCCGGCATGTGCTGAACGGTTCCGGGCAGGGAGGTGGAGTCGGGGTGATCGTGCGGGCCGTCGTCGTGCAGACCGTTCTACGCAAGATTCCGATCCCTGGGCTGAGCCGCCTCGTGCGCTGACGCCACCTGCATCCAGCTCTCTGACTGTAATGACCCGTGAAAGGACTACTGATGGTGAAGCATCCTGCCCTGCCCGCTCCCGTTGAGCAGCCCGCTGCTGTCCGGACGGTGGTCCCGGCGGATATCGACGCCCCGGATGTGATCGTCTGGGGACTGTCCTTCCGGCAGCTGGCGATCCTCGCCGCCGGGGCGATGAGCGTGTGGCTGGCGTATTCACGGTTCGGCCCGCTGCTGCCGCTAGCGGCTTGGGTGGCCGTGGGTATTCCGGTCGTGGCGTTGTCGGTCACGTTGGCGATGGGACGCAGGGACGGGCTGACGCTTGACGCGTGGCTGCGTCACGCCTTGGCTCTGCGGGTCACTCCGTCGATCTCCGTTCCCGGAGACCCGCCGGCAGACAGGCTCCTGCTGGCGACTGCGTCTCGCCCGGTACCGACCGCGCCGCTGAAAGCGGAGACCACCCGGATCAGCCGGGACGGCACTCTCACCGTGGACGGCCGGACCCGGCGTCTCATCGCCTGCGGGACGACCAGCGTCGCCCTGCGCAGCGGGACCGAGCAGCAATCGGCAGTGGCCGCATTCGGGCGGTGGCTGAACGCGCTTGCGGGGCCGGCGCAGATCGTCGTGTCGGCGGCGCGACTGGATCTGGTCCCCTACGCCGAGGCGGTGCTGGCCTCCAGCGGACGGCTACCGGGACAGGCAGTGCGCACCGCGGCTGCTGACTATGCGCGGTTCCTGCTGCGGCTGGACGACGAGCGCGAGCCGCTGCGCCGCGCCGTGGTCACCGTGGTGGACGCCGGACCCCAGACCGCCGCGTGCGTGCGAGGCCTGGGGGCGCTCGGCATTGACGCTTCCGTGCTGGACGGACCGGGCGTGGCGGCGGCACTGGCCACAGCGGTGGAACCGTACCGGCCCCCGGTACCCGGCCCCCGGGCCCCGGTCGGCGTCCCGATCACCACCCGCCCCACTACGGCGCACGCGCCGGACCAGGCCGTAGGCCGCGCCCACAGGGCCGGACAGGGCCGCAATCCCGGCCCCCCACCGGACAACGGACCGCCGTCGGCGCCGTCGCCATTGGCTGGGACGGGCCTGGACCGGTGGGTTCGGTGAGTCGCGGCTCGAAGCGTCGTCGCGGCCAGGGCACGGCCCACGGCCGCGCCGGTGAGACGGAGGGGATCGGTCCGGCGGTGGTGGAACCCGCGCGAGAGTATGTGCGGATCGGGGACGGGTACGCCGTGAGCTTCGCGGTGACCGGCTACCCAGTTACCGTCGGACCCGCCTGGCTGGACCCGCTCCT
>JAUPKO010000864.1 GCA_030837395.1 Actinomycetota bacterium
GAGAGGCCAGGGCACACCGAAGGCGTATTCGGCCGTCACCGTGACGGGTCCTGTGGCCGCCGCCAGTTGCGACGGTGCCACGATCGTTGATGGCAGTAACGGCGAGGATTGGGTCCAGGCCTGGACGAGGTCGGTATCCATCTCAACCGTTCCCGAACAGCAGCGTGACAGTGCCGACGACGAGGTTCGCGATGATGAAGGCGGACACGATACGGAATGACTGGGGTGCGGTAGGGGTGAGGAACATGGCGGCTCCCCACACCACGAATCCCAATGCCACGACCGCGACGATGAGCAGCCATCCGATGGATAGTCCCGCCAGGATGAACATACCTACAGAGTGCCCGGAGCCTCCGACAATCAGGTTCCTGTTGCGACGGAGTAGTCTCGCCTATCGGCCGCTGAGACGCTCAGGGGCTTCGCTGTAACGGTACCTGCGGAGGCCCGGAGTGGCGAGATTCGAGGCTGAAACCGACACATCGCGGGGTGGTAATGTCCAAGTTCTGCACGGAGTGCGGTGCTCAATTGGCTGGTTCGGGACGGTTCTGTCCTGAGTGTGGAGCCGCCGTGTCCACGACATTGGCGGACCGCCGGAGCACCTATGTCGAAGCGCCATCGTGGTTGATGGCGTTCACCTCCGACCCCGACGACACCGTCCGTGAGAGTGCAGCGGGAAACCCTTCGATGCCCGTGGAGGTGCTCCGGCTGCTGGCTGCTGATCGGCACGCCGAGGTACGTAGCCAGGCGGCTGGAAACCCTTCGACGCCGTCGGAGGTGCTGGGGCTACTCGCCAGCGACCCCGACAAACGTGTCCGGTCCGGGGTGGCACGGAACTCGTCGACAACTGTCGAGGTGCTGCGTCAACTCGTCACCGACCCCGACGAATGGGTGCGACTTGCTGCGGTTGGGAACCGGGCGACGCCGCAGCAGGTCTTGCGCGAATTGGTCACTGACGACAGCGCTTCCGTTCGAGAGTCAAGTGCGAGGAGGTTTTCGCTTTCGACGGATGTGTTGCGAGTGTGGGCCTCCGGCGGAGACCAGGCTGTCCGCCGAGGGGTGGCGTCGAACGTGTCCACTCCCGCGGATGTGCTGCGAACCTTGGCAGCCGACCCCGACATGTCGCTTCGAAGGAACGTGGCAGGAAACCCGGCGACACCTGTCGATGCGCTCCGTGGCCTATGGCTCAGACTGGCTCGGGACTTCGAGATTGCCGAGCGTCGGTCGATAGCTCTGGGTCCGTCTACTCCGCCGGAGTCATTGCTGGCGTTGGCCGGCGACCCGGACACCGACGTGCGCGAATACGTTGCGATGCGTCCCGATGCTCCCGGCGAGGCGCTGCGGTTGTTGGCCGATGACTCGAGCGATTTCGTTTACGAGAAAGTGGCGGCGAATCCGGCGACGCCGCCTGAGGTCTTGCGCACGCTCGTTAAGACCAATTCTGGTTGTTGGGATCTGGCCGCAAGAAACCCATCGACTCCTGTGGAGGTGTTGCGGGCATTGGTTGCAGACCATGACTTCCGGCCATACCTCGCGGCGAACCCGTCCACACCGGTAGACATACTGCGCACTTTGGCGTCCTACCCCGACCCCGACCCGGGTCAAGAGGTCCCCTACTACTTGGCGGACAACCCGGCAACGCCTAGCGATGCGCTTCGCAGACTAGCATCCGATCCGGATGACTACATGAGGGGCCGTATTGCGTCGAATCCCGCTACGCCAAAGGATGTTTTGCGAGCCTTGGCAACCGATCCAAGCGAGAACGCTCGTCGACACCTGGCAGAGAACGAGTCCACCCCGGCTGACGTGTTGCAGTCCCTGGCCTCCGACGGGAGTCCTTCCATCCGGCGGGCTGTCGCGGGGAATCGCGCTGTCGCCGAGTCGGGGTGATCGTGGCTGGACGGGGTGGGGAAGCTGCGCATCGAGCATCGGCAGGTTTCCCTCTGCAAGACTGATCGCACGACGCGGGTGGGGGTGGCGATGTGGCTAAGCATGTTGTGGTCGATCTCGGCGGCGAGGTGTCCAGTTTCGACTTCTCGGCGGTGCGGCGGGAGCAGCTGTACGGGCGGCGTCGGCGGTTGGCGTTGGACGCCTCCGGTGAGCCGTGCACGCGGGCGTCGATCTTGGCCGATGGGTCGCTGTTGCTGCGGTCCGGGATGACCGGCCAGGGGTATTTCACACCGGACCTGACGTGGGTCTCCAACCGCGAGGTGGAGGGTGTCGCCGTCGATGGTGGTCCGGCCCCGCTGGTGCCGAGCACGCTAGATGTTGCCCAACCTTTGGAAGGGCCGATCGACGCCGCAGAGGTGCTGGACCTGGACGTGCTGGCGATCTATGCGTTGGCGCCTGCCGAAGTTGGCGTTGGGTTGCGCGACCGGATGGCGGCGGGGGAGATGTTCCGGTTTGCGTTCAACTACCGCGACGACTTCCGCCCGGAGACGGCTGTTCTGCTGGCCAATGACAACGGCACGTTCGCGTTGGTGGGGTACCCGTCACAGCAGGTCTGGGACGACTTGGACAACGAACCTGAGGTGGCCGCGCCAGTCGATGACGCGGCCGACGTGGACGATCTCGACTTCGACATGTTCTAGCGAGGGGGAATCAGGATGCGCAGTCTTCACATC
>JAUPKO010000865.1 GCA_030837395.1 Actinomycetota bacterium
CCGCCGCCACCACCCAGCGCCGCGGCACCGCCGCCCTCCATCGGAGCCGCGCCGCCGCCGATCCCGCCCCCGCCGAACATGGGTTATGGCGGCTACGCCACCAGTGGGGCTGTGCCCATGGCTCCGCAGAACGGCATGGGCACAGCGTCACTGGTACTCGGGATCATGAGCGTCGTCTGCTGCATCTTCCCGGTTGTCTTCGGAGTGCTGGCGATCGTCTTCGGTGTGCAGGGCCGCAAGAAGGCAGAACAGAACCTCGCCACGAACGGCGGCATGGCCACCGCGGGCATGATCCTCGGCATCGTCGGCATCGTGATGTCCGTCGGCTACTGGTTGGCCTCCCTGCTGGGCAGCTTCAGCAACTAGTCTCGCCTATTCGGCCACGTGGGGCACCGTCGCCATGGCGGCGGCAAAGCGCTCCTCGCTGACCACCTCGTCCTGCATCTCGCCGCGAAGGTAGGCGTCGTAGGCCGCAAGGTCGAAGTGTCCATGCCCGCAGAGAGCGGTGAGGATCACGGTCTCCTCGCCGGTCTCCTTCGCCTTCTCCGCCTCGCGGATGGCCATCGCCAGCGCGTGAGTCGGCTCCGGCGCGGGCACGATTCCCTCGGTCCGAGCGAACGTGACGGCGGCCGCGAAGCACTCAGTCTGCGGGACTGCAATGGCATCCATGAGCCCGAGTTCGTAGATGTGCGAGATCAGCGGCGCCATGCCGTGATAGCGCAGGCCGCCGGCGTGGATCGGGTCCGGAACGAAGTCGTGGCCCAACGTGTGCATCTTCATCAACGGGGTCATACCGGCGGTGTCGCCGTAGTCGTAGGCGTAGGTGCCATGCGTCAGCGACGGGCAGGAGGCGGGCTCCACCGCGAGGATGCGCGGATCGATATTGCCGGCCAACTTCTCCCGGAGGAACGGGAACGACAGCCCGGCGAAGTTCGACCCGCCACCGGTGCATCCCACGATCAGGGTGGGGGTGTCGCCAGCCTGCGCCATCTGCAGCAGGGCCTCCTCCCCGATGATCGTCTGGTGCAGCAGCACGTGATTGAGCACCGAACCCAGGGCGTAACGCACGGTCGGGTCGGCGACAGCGGCTTCGACCGCCTCGGAGATCGCGATCCCCAGGGACCCGCTCTGGTTGGCCGGGTCGGCGCCCAATCGGCGCCCCGCCTCGGTCAGGTCCGACGGCGAGCGGTGCACCTCGGCGCCGAAGGCCTCGATCATCATGCGCCGGTAGGGCTTGGCGTCGTAGGAGGCGCCGACCTGCCACACCTCGCACTCCAGGCCGTACAGCGCGCACGCGAAGGCCAACGCGGTGCCCCACTGCCCGGCGCCGGTCTCGGTGGTGAGCTTGCGGACGCCCTCGATCGCGTTGTAGTAGGCCTGCGGCACTGCGGTATTGGGCTTGTGCGAGCCGGCGGGCGACACACCCTCGTACTTGTAGTAGATGCGCGCAGGGGTGTCCAGGGCCTTCTCGAGCCGATGGGCCCGGAACAGCGGCGACGGGCGCCATTGCCGGTACACGTCCAGCACGCCGCCGGGGATGTCCACGTACCGGTCGGTGGTGACCTCCTGCGCGATCAAAGCCATCGGGAACAACGGGGCCAGGTCCTCCGGGCCGATCGGCGCCTGGGTGCCGGGATGCAACGGCGGGGGCGGCGGCGCGGGCAGATCCGGAATGATGTTGTACCACGCCGTGGGCATCTCATCTTCGGTCAACGTGTACTTGTGCTGACGCACGGTTTCGTCAATGGCCATGGCTGCTTTCTCCCGTTCCGAACAGTTTGTGGTGGACTTCCCAGCGGTGCTGGTTTCGACGCCGAACCTACGCCATCACGACCTGCCGTCGCGGACCGTGGGTGACGGTGGAAGCGATATGGTGGTGGTGCCCAGGCACGAGTAGGTACTGACTCCACCGCGGGACCCCACACTTATGACCACACCAACCCCCGGTACGTCGGGCGGGGATCGACCCAACCGCCTGCAGGCGGTGCTCGATGCCCTGTTCGACCCCCACCTGGTGGTGGATGCGGTCTTCGACGGGTGCGGTCAGGTGAGCGACTTCATCATCGCCGATGCCAACGCTGCAGCCTGCGAGGGATTGGACACCACCCGGTCCGGCCTGCAGGGGCGACGACTGCTCGATCTCGCACCCCCCGAGTCGGCGCAGGTGCTGATCCGGATGTGCCGGGACGTGATGACCACCGGCATCCCGTTGGCGCTGGACAATGTGCCGTACCACTACGCCTACACGGGTCGGGACCGATTGATCGAGTTGCGCGCGACGCGCATCCCGGACGGCCTGAGCGTCACCTGGCGCGACGTCACCGAACGGGCACAGGCCGAGGCGGATCTCGCGGCATCCGAAGAGCGCTACCGACTGCTGGCCGAGAACTCGTCCGAGGTCGTGATGCACAGCCGCGGCGGGATCCCGGTGTGGGTATCGCCGTCGTTGACCGACGCCCTCGGCTGGGCCCGTGCCGACTGGCTCGGCGCCAACATCGATGACTTCGTCCATCCGGCGGATCTGCCTCGGATCCAGGAGGCCAGGGCCCGGGGGAAGATCGACACTCTTCGGTTGCGCATTCGCACCAAGGCCGGCACCCATCGCTGGGTCGAGGCCACTGTGCGCCCCTACGTCGATGCCAGCGGCCGACAGGATGGCGGCGTGAGCACGTTCCGCCTCGTGGACCATCTGGTTGAGATCGAGCAGGCGCTCACCCGGGAGGCCACCACGGACGCCCTGACCGGCCTGATCAATCGACGGCAGGCCATGGCCGATCTGGCCCGGCGGTTGGAGTCCACCGCCACCACACCCCTAGCCGTGGCCTTCTGCGACCTGGACGACTTCAAGTTCATCAACGACACCTACGGCCACCTCGCCGGCGATCACGTGTTGCAGACGGTGGCCACCAGGGCCAGCGCGGTGGTCGGCGGAACGGATCTGGTCGCCCGCATCGGCGGCGATGAGTTGCTCATGGTGCTTGCCGGCGTGACCGACCCGATGCAGGCAGTTGCCACGATGCAAGCCGTATGCGCAGTGTTGGCCGAACCGATGGAACTCAACGGCTTGGAGCTGACCACCACCGTCAGCGTCGGGGTGGTGCTGGCCGACCCGGGTGACGACGTCGACGTGGTCATCGCCCGCGCTGACCACGCCATGTACCGGGCCAAACGGACTGGGCGCAACAGGGTTGTGCTCGCCGCGACGTGACACCGACTGGTCAACGGGCACCGTTGGCCAAAAGCGCAGGCGGTCAGGTGACGGCAGGCAGCCGCCGGGCACTCCAGAACACCCAGGCGCCGAGTGCCACCAGCATGGCCCCTAGCAGCAGGAAGCCATAGGGGTACGGCGGAGCAGCCTCGCCCACCACCACCGCCGTCGCCGGGTCGTTCGGGTCGTAAGCCACCTGCCCGATATCGCCGACCCGCCAGGTGTCGACACTGGCATTGACGTTGCACCACGTGCCACCAACCTCGCTGAACACCCCCTGCTCGGTGCTGTAGTCGAACACTGGTGCGCGCTCATTCTTGGCCAAGCAGGCGCGGTCCTCGGCCCCCTGCACGATCACCGACACGCGTGCGTCCACCACCCGCCAGTCCGGCTGAGCCCTCGGTGGCGCCGCCACCCAGGCCATCACCGCGGCCACCAGCCCCGCGACCGCCAGCAGCGCACCGATCAGCCGTCGGCCGCGCTTGGTACTCATCCGCATGGGGCCTCCACCTGGGTAATCGTAGTGGCGCCGACGCACCGGGCTTCGCCCCGAACGCGCCGACAACCGTGCGAGATGGCAAGGTTGGGGCCGTGTCCGAGGTGTCCGAGGTATTCACGCCCAACCGAGTGAAGCACCGTTGGGCATTCATCGAGATGTTGGCCTCCAGTGTGCTCGGCCTCATCGCCTCCTTGGTGCTCTCGGCGGATGCGGTTGTGCTGGCCGCCAACCCCGACGCCGACCTGTCGTGCAACATCTCGGAGAAGATCTCCTGCGCCACTGTGGGCCTGACCTGGCAGGCGAACCTGCTGGGCTTCCCCAACGCCTTCCTCGGGCTGATCGCCGAGCCGGTGGTGATCACCATCGCGGTGGCCAGCCTGGGCGGGGTGTGGTTTCCACGCTGGTTCATGGTCAGCGCCCAGGTGGTCTACACGATCGGGTTGGCCTTCGCCTACTGGCTGTTCTACGAGGCCTACTTCGTCATCGGCGCGTTGTGCCCGTGGTGCCTGCTGATCACCGTCACCACCACGGTGGTCTTCTTCTCCATGACCCGCGTCAACGTCCTGGACGGCAATCTGGGGTCGTGGCTGCAAGGCAAACTCACCTACCCCATGCGGGTCGGCGCCGATGCGGCGGTGGGTGTCATCCTCATCGCGATCCTGACCGCGATGGTGCTCTACCGATACCTCTGAACCCCGGGGTCTAGGCTGAAGTCGTGTTCGGAATACGAATCCACGGCCGTGGTGGTCAAGGTGTCGTCACCGCCGCGGACCTGCTGTCAGTGGCGGCCTTCGAGGCCGGCAAGCACGCTCAGGCATTCCCCAGTTTCGGCTCCGAGCGCACGGGTGCCCCTGTGGTGGCCTACTGCCGCATTTCGGACAGGCCGATCCGCAACCGGGAGCCGATCCTGGTGCCGCACGCGCTGATCGTCCAGGATGCCACCCTGGTGCATCAAGTGGAGCTGCTCGCCGGGCTGCCTCGGGACGCCTTCATGTTGGTCAACACGCGGCGGACCTTCAACGAACTGGGGCTGGCCGATTTTGCCGCCAACCACCAGCCGGAGCGCCTGCTGACCGTGCCCGCCACCGACATCGCCATGCGCCACCTGGGCCTGCCCGTGCCCAACGCGGTGTTGCTCGGCGGCATCGCCGCCTTGACCGGCGTTGTGAGCCTGAGCGGCGTTCAGAATGCCCTGTGCGACCGCTTCCCAGGGAGGATCGGTGAGGCCAACGCGGCCGGCGCCGCCGAAGCCTACGAGCGCATCCTGGCCGAAGTCGCCATGACCGAACGAGAGGATCAGGTGTATGCGCCAACAGATTGAGGGCTCCCAAGCCGTGGCCAAGGCGGTGGCTCTGGCCCGTCCCGAAGTCATTTGCGCGTACCCGATCTCGCCGCAGACACACATCGTCGAGACCCTGAGCCGACTGGTCAAGTCCGGCGAGTTGACGCCCTGCGAGTACCTCAACGTGGAGAGCGAATTCGCCGCCATGAGCGCTGCCATCGGCGCCTCGGCAGCTGGCGCCCGGGCCTACACCGCCACCGCGAGCCAGGGGCTGCTGTTCATGGTCGAAGCCGTCTACAACGCCTCCGGGCTTGGCCTGCCGATCGTGATGACGGTTGCCAACCGCGCCATCGGGGCTCCGATCAACATCTGGAACGACCACTCGGACTCCATGAGTCAGCGGGACTCGGGGTGGATCCAGTTGTACGCGCAGGACAACCAGGAGGCAGTGGACCTGCACATCCAGGCCTACCGGTTGGCCGAAGAGGTCTCGCTGCCAGTCATGGTGTGCATGGACGGCTTCATCCTCACTCACGCGGTGGAGGAGGTCGACGTGCCCGATCAGGATGTGGTCGACGACTTCCTGCCAGCGTTCGAGCCGCGCCAGATGCTCGACCCAGCCGAACCGATGTCGATCGGCGCGATGGTCGGGCCGGAGGCCTTCACCGAGGTGCGCTACCTGGCCCACCTGAGGCAGATGCAGGCCCTGGAGTTGATCCCGCAGATCGCCGCGGAGTTCGGAGCCGCCACTGGGCGGCTGCGAGAGGGCCTGGTGAGCACCTACGAACTTGAGGACGCCGAGACGGTGGTGGTCGCGCTGGGCTCCGTGCTCGGCACCCTGGCCGACACCGTCGACGAATTGCGCGCCGACGGCCACCGGGTGGGCCTACTGGGCATCACCTCGTTCCGCCCCTTCCCGCTCGACCGGGTGCGCGAGGCCCTGGCCGGCGCTCAGCGGGTAGTCGTGGTGGAGAAGTCCCTCGCGGTGGGTATCGGCGGCATCGTGAGCACGAATGTGCGCACCGCACTGGCCGAGCGCCATGTGCCCACGTCCACGGTGATCGCTGGCCTCGGCGGCCGCCCGATCCCCATCTCGTCGCTACGCCGCATGATCCTCACGGCCGAGGCGGGAGAGCTGGAGCCGCTGACCTTCCTGGACCTGCGCACCGACCTGATCGAACGCGAACTCGCCCGCACCCGCGCCAGCCGAAGGTCCGGCCCGGCAGCTGAGAACATGCTGCGCGACCTCGGTACCGTCGGCGACCCCCATGCCACCTCCCCCAGCGTCTCGAGCAGGTCACGATGAGCACTGAAACAGTCAAGTTCTACCAAGTCGGCTCGTTCGCCGTTGGCAACCGCCTGCTGGACCTCACGTCGGTTCAATCCGACCCCAATCGCAGCAACTCCATCAACTCCGGCCACCGTGCGTGCCAGGGCTGCGGTGAGGCCCTCGGCGCCCGCTATGCCCTCGATGCTGCGATGCGGGCCACGAACGGGCAGATCATGGCGGTGAATGCGACCGGCTGTCTGGAGGTGTTCTCGACCCCCTACCCGGAGACGAGTTGGCAGATCCCCTGGCTGCATTCGCTGTTCGGCAATGCTCCCTCCGTGGCCAGCGGGGTTGCCGCGGCGCTGCGGGTGAAGGGCCGCGACGATGTGCGGGTGGTCGCCCTGGGCGGGGCCGGCGGCCCCGTGGACATCGGCATGGGCACCCTCTCGGGCATGTTCGAGCGCAACGACGATGTGCTCTACATCTGCTACGACAACGAGGCCTACATGAACACCGGTGTGCAGCGTTCCGGCGCCACCCCGGCCACCGCCATCACCACCACCACCCAGGACGTCGGCGCCCACCCCGGCCAAACCTTCGGTCAGGGCAAGGACATGCCCCGCATCGCCATGGCGCACGGCATCCCCTACGTCGCCACCGCAACCGTGGCCGACCTGCGCGATCTCGAGGCAAAAGCCACTACCGCGATGTCGATCCGCGGGGCCCGATACCTGCACGTGCTGGTGCCCTGCCCGCTGGGTTGGGGGTCCGCCAGCAACGACACCATCCACCTGGCCCGCCTGGCCACCCAGAGCGGCCTCTTCCCCGTCTATGAGGCCCACGATGGCGAGGTCACCGCCGTCACCAAGATCCGCCATCAGGTGCCCGTCACCGACTACCTGAGCCGACAAAAGCGCTTCGCGCACCTGTTCGGCAAAGAACCCGATGTCGAGACGCTGGCCCGACTGCAGGCCCTGGCCGACCGCAACATCGCCCGCTACGGACTGCTGCCCGAGGCCGGAGAGGACTCCTGACATGGACAAGCCCTTCGCGATCACCCTGGACGTCGGCTCATCGCTGGCCAACAAGACCGGTTCGTGGCGCACCGAGCGGCCCGTCTACCTCAACTCGTTACCACCGTGCAACGACGCCTGCCCGGCCGGAGAGAACATCCAGGGTTGGCTGTACGACGCCGAGGAGGGCCGCTACCAGGACGCCTGGCGGCTGCTCGTTGCCGACAACCCCTTCCCCGCCATCATGGGCCGGGTCTGCTACCACCCGTGTCAGACGGCCTGCAACCGTGCCCAACTCGACCAACCGGTGGGTATCAACTCCGTCGAACGGTTCCTCGGCGACGCCGCGTTGCGGGACGGCTGGGAGTTCGACCCGCCGGCGGTGACGACGGGCAAGAAGGTGCTGATCATCGGCGCCGGCCCCTCCGGGCTATCCGCGGCCTACCACCTGCGCCGTGCCGGCCATGACGTCGTGATCCGCGATGCCGGACCGCGCCCGGGCGGCATGATGCGCTTCGGCATCCCGTCCTACCGTCTGCCGCGCGATGTGCTCGACGCGGAGATCGACCGCGTCCTCGCCTTGGGCATCACCTTGGAGTTGGACTCCCGCGTCGACAACGTGCTCGATGCCAAGCGCGACGGCGGCTTCGACGCGGTGTTCCTCGCGGTGGGGGCGCACATCGGCAAGCGCGCCTACATCCCTGCCGGTGAGTCCGCCAAGGTGCTTGACGCCGTCGGCCTGCTGCGCGACATGGAAGGTGAGGACAAGCCCCTGCTGGGCCGCCGCGTGGTGGTGTACGGCGGTGGCAACACCGCCATGGACGCCGCCCGCACGGCCAAGCGCCTCGGCGCTGACGAGGCGATCATCGTCTACCGCCGCACGCGTGACCGCATGCCGGCGCACGACATCGAGGTCGAGGAGGCGTTGGAGGAGGGGGTGCTGATGCGGTGGCTGTCCACCATCAAGCACATCGACTCGGACCACATCACCGTCGAGAAAATGGAACTGGACGAGACCGGCTTCCCGCAACCCACCGGCGAGACCGAGGACCTTGCTGCCGACTCGGTGGTGCTCGCGCTGGGCCAGGACGTCGACCTTTCCCTGCTGGAGGGGGTGCCCGGGATCGAGGTCACCGACGGCGTGGTGGCGGTCAACCCGCAGATGATGACCGGCAGCGAGGGTGTGTTCGCCGGCGGCGACATGGTGCCGTCTGAGCGCACGGTCACCGTCGCGGTGGGCCACGGCAAACTCGCGGCCCGCAATATCGACGCCTGGCTGCGCGGCGAGGAGTTCGTGCACCCTGATCGCCCACCATTGGCCGCCTTCGACAAGCTCAACACGTGGTATTACACCGACGCCGACAAGACCATGCGTCCCACGCTCGATGTCGCCCGCCGGCTGAGCAGCTTCGACGAGATCAAGCAGGGACTGGACGAGTCGACGGCCTTGTTCGAGGCGCGCCGGTGCCTCAGCTGCGGCAACTGCTTCGGCTGTGACAACTGCTTCGGGGTGTGCCCGGACAATGCCGTCCGCAAGCTCCCATCGGGCTCGGCCGCGGGCGACAACGGCCGTGACTACGCCTTCGACCTCGACTACTGCAAAGGCTGCGGCATCTGTGTGGTGGAGTGCCCCTCCG
>JAUPKO010000866.1 GCA_030837395.1 Actinomycetota bacterium
CATCGGCACCGAACAGCATCGTCTGGATGTCGACCGGCTCGCCCACGATCCAGTTCTGGAAGCCGGGGGCGGCCAGCACTCCGTTGAGCTTGAGTGCGAAGGCCATGCGGTCCTTGGGCGGGAAGAATTGGTCGAGTTCGAACACGCCGAGTTTGCGCATCGGTGGCGTCTGCACCCGGCCCAACAACGTCGGCAGGTCGATGGTCTCGTTGGTCGCCCAGGCCGCAGCGATGATGTTGCTCAGCAGGATGTGTTCCCGACTCGACAACGGATCAGCATCGATACCCACGAGCGAGAGCAGGCTGGTGACGTAGCCCTCGATCTCGTCGGCGACTACTTCGTTGTCGGTGGTGCTCGGAGCCGCCAACGAACCCAGGATGTTCAGCGGCACCCCGGAGGTGGAGCCCGGCGTGTAGATCGTGACGTCGAAGGAGTCCTTGAAGGCCTGCAGCGCGGCCGAGTCGATGCCCCACCCGGCGAGGCCGTCGCGCCACACCGCAGCCTGCCCAGCCGCGAATTCGGCCGGTGTCTGGCTGGCCGCCTTAGCCTGTGCCGGGTCGATCCAGGGCTCGAACTCCGGCCCGGCCAGCGACGGGAACACCAGCGCCAGGTTGGTCAAGTCGCCCTTGGGGTCGATCAACAGCGTGGGCACACCGGCGGCCAGGGTCTCCTCGATCAGGCCAACGCCGAGGCCAGTCTTGCCGGACCCGGTCATACCCACGATCACCGCGTGGGTCACAAGGTCGTCGGTGGCGACGCTGACGTCGTCGCCGATGGACGCGGAATCGGTCGACGCGGTGCGACCGAGCAGGAGATCAGCCATGCCACGACCCTAAGGTGCGCCGAGGTCCCAAGCCCGGCGCGGCGAGCGGATCGGCGCCCGCTAGCCGAGGACTTCGTCCACGTAGCACCAGCGCCATGCCTCACCGGGCTCCAGACTGCGCATCACCGGATGCCCCGCCTGCTCGAAGTGGCGGCGGGCGTGACCGGCGACCGACGAATCACAGCAGCCGCGGTAGCCGCAGGCCAAACACATCCGCAGGTGCACCCACTCGGTGCCCTCGACCAGGCAGCCCTGGCAGGTCAGGTCCGTCGACGGTGGGCGGGGTGGAGCCGCGCGTAGGTGCCGACATTGATCGGTCATCTCCTGCGGAGCCACCAGGTCCGCCCCGCGGGGTGCGGCCTCGGCCTGAGCCACCTCCAGCCGGGACTCCTCCACGTCGAGGTCCCGAATCACCGAACGCACCACGTCGTCGTCATACAGACCTTCGTCGCGGGCCGCGAGGACCTCCTGCCGTTCGGCCACCATCATGGCCAGCCGCAGTCGGATGAAGGCAGCTGTGGGCGCTTCGGGACGGCCGTTATCGACGCCCTGCGAAATCTGCTCCCACGCCGCATTGCGACGATTCTGTGCCCGCTGTCGGAGCCGTTCGAGCACATCCGCCGAGTCCATGGGGCTCACCACTTCGTCCAGGCGCTGCAAGCCGGCCGCAGCCACCCGATCGACCAGGGCGGCCTCAGCCAGCAACTCCTCGCCACGGTCCGGGGCGGGCAAACCCAACCGACGTACCAGCCCCGGCAGCGTCAGCCCCTCGACCAGCAGTGTGGCCACCACCACGACGAACGCGATGAGCAACAGCACCGATCGGTGCGGCAGCTCCATCGGCAGCAGGAAGGCTGCCGCAAGTGTCACCACACCCCGCATCCCGGCCCACGAGATCACCGTCAGTTCCCGCCAGTCCGGCGCCGGTGCACGTGACCGTGCCGGCAGCGGCACGCGGGCCAGGGCTCCGCCGCCGAATACCCAGACGAACCTCGTGATCACCGTCGCCAGGAAGGCCCCCACGCAGGCGACGGCGATGGTGCTGGCCCCCAGACTGCTGAGCCGCACGCCGTCGAGGATGCTCGGCAACTGCAGTCCGATCAGCAAGAACACCCCGTTCTCGAGCAGGAACGACACCGCCCGCCAGTTGTTCTCAGCCGTCAAGCGCACCGAACCCGAATGCAACAGCGGCGACCGGTGCCCCACCATCAATCCGGCCACCACCACCGCCACCACACCCGACGCGTGCACCTCCTCACCGATCAGGAACGCCACGTACGGCACCAGGAACGACACCGGCGTGCCCACCACCGGGTTCGTGACCCGGGCTCGGATCGGCGAGTAGACCTCGGCGACGATGATTCCGACCAGTACGCCGCCACCGGCGGCCACCAGGAAGTCCAGCCCGACGGCGAGCACGGTCGCCGACCCCGCCAACGCCAACTGCGCGGCGCGCAGGGTGGTCAAGGCTGTGGCGTCGTTCACCAGGCTCTCGCCCTCGAGCACCCGGACAATCGCCTTGGGCATCCCCACCCGTTTGGCGATGGCCGTCGCCGCCACGGCGTCCGGCGGGGCGATGACGGCGCCGAGGGCCAGCGCGCCCGCCAACGGCAAGTCCGGCAACAGTTGCCAGACCACCAGCCCAACGCCCACCGCGGTGAACACCACCAGTCCCACCGACAGCGAGGCGATCGTCCCCTTGCGCGCCTTGAAGTCCACGAACGACGTGTTGTAGGCAGCCGTGAACAGCAGCGGCGGCAGGATTCCCACCAGGACGAGCTCGGGGTTCAACTCGTACTCGGGCACGAATGGCAACAACGAGGCAAGGACCCCGATCACCACCAGCAGCAGCGGCGCCGAGAGCCCCAACCGAGCTGCGGCACTGGCACCGACCACGATCGTCGCGACCGCGATGACCAACCACATTGCGATCTCCACGTCCGGCATCCTGTCAGGTCACGGCCGTTGACCTGCCAGACTCTGCGGCTATGGACACACCCGGCAGCGGGGACTGCGAGGCACGCGTCGAGGCCTGGGGCCAACCGGTGCTGCTCACCACCTCCGCGGCCTATGTCATCGCCGGCATCGTCCTGGTGCTGTGGGCTCAAGGTCGATCGGATGTGCGCCGGTGGGAACTCTGGCTGTATGCCGGCGGGCTTGCCCTGACCGGCCTGGGCAGCATGGATTATCACGGGCCAGCCCTGGGGCCCGAGCCGTTGCTGCACGATTCCGGGTTGGCCCTGGCTCTGATGGTGGCGCTCGGCATCGACTTGCGCCGCCTCGGCGCGCGGGTCCGGCCGGTGGTCGGCGCACTCGTGGCCGCCGCCGTGGCATTGATCGCCATCATCGCCGTGGTGCCGGCCGCGAGTCCGGCCTTTGCCGGCGTCGCGGGGTTGGCCCTGGTGCTGGCTGAGGTGGTGATCTACCGGCGCGGCCTGCGCACTGTGACACCCGCCCTGTTCGCCGCCCTGGGCTGCCTGCTCGTCGGCGCAGTGGTGTTCACCCTCTCCCGCAGTGGCGGTCCACTATGCCAACCGGAATCCTGGCTGCAGGGGCACGGCCTGTGGCACGTGCTGACCGCTGCCGCGCTGGCGTTGTGGGGTGTGACGGCGCTGCCCGTGCGGGCAACCGCGGGCGCCCCGGCGATCGCCTAGAGTGTGGCCAATGGACGCCACCTCCGCAGTTCGCCACATCGCCGGTGTCGCCTCCGGCGTCGTCTTCCGCAGCGTTGAGATCCGCCGGGCCGGGGCCGAGCCGCGAGGCGCCGTGCTGGTCTTGGCCAACCACGGCGGCGGCCTGGCCGACATCCTCGCGGTGATCGACGCCTGTAGCCGATTCCCACGTTTCCTGGCCCGGGATGTGATTTGGAAGGTTCCGGTGGCCCGGTCGGTCATCAGCGCGGCCCGCGCGATCCCAGTACATCGGCGCGAGGATCACCGCGGCACGGCCGACAACCAGGGTATGTTCGCCGACGCCCACCTCGCCCTCGCCGACGGCGACCTGTTGGCAATCTACCCAGAAGGCGAGAGCGTGCCCGAGCCGCGGTTGGCGCCGCTGCGCACAGGGGCGGCGCGAATCGCGCTGGGCGCGCTGGCCAAGGGCACCGACACGACGATCCTGCCGATGGGGCTGCACTACTACGACGTCTCGGTGCTGCGCGGGCGGTGCTTCGTGGACGTCGGTCGGCCGTTGCTGACCTCCGAGGTGGTCGCCGGGCTTCCCGACCACGGCGAGGTGTCCGACCAGAACCACCAATTGGTCCATGCGGTGACCGACGTGTTCGCCCGGCACCTGGCGGCAGTGGTGGACGAGTACGACGACTGGGAGCAGCGGCGCCGCTACGAGGCCGCTGCCACCATCTACGTTCGCCGCGATCAGCTCGACCGGAAGGCCCCGGCGCACTTCGAACGGATTGCCGTCGTGGCCAATGCCATCGCCCGGGCACCGGCACCGCTGCGCGCCGAGGTCGACCTCACGACGAGCGCGTTGGAGGCCGAGCTTGAACTACTCGGGGTGCCATTGGAGATGCTCCCGAAGGTGCAACTGGCCGGCCCCAAGATCGCCGCGCAAGTCGGCCTGGTGCTGACGCTGCTGCCCGCGGCCGCCTACGGAATGGTGATCAACGGGCTGCCAATGCTGGCGCTGCGGGCAGTGAGCCTGACCGGTATGGCGCCAGCCACCGCGGCTTCAGTGAAGCCAGCCGTCGCCGCCGTCACGTTCCCCACCATGTGGACGATCGTTGGCCGTGCAGCCACCCGACAACTCGGTACCTGGCGTGGCCTGGCGGTTGCCGCGGCCGGCCCCCTCAGCCTGGTCGCCGCAGTGCGCGTGGCCGAGCGCCTGCAACTGATGCGTGACCTCGGCCGCGCCGCCCGACGCGCGCAGGGGCCGCTGGTGGAACAGTTGCAGGCTGCCGCATCCCGGGTCGACGAAGCTGTGTCCGCAGCGGTCGACGCTGGGGCAGCGTAAACGGGGCGCACCGACGCTGCGGGTCACAGGCCAGTCCGCCCCGTTCGCGGAGAGTGGGGTCAGCCGAGCTTGTCGAGGGTGCCGGTCTGCTCCGCGAGGAGGTAGTAGACCGTGACGCGGCTCTTGGCCTTGACGCCGGCCATCGTCTCCATGACCTTCGCGATCGCTGCTTCCGCCTCGTCGGCGCTCAGCCCCAGCTTCTTGGCGGCGAACCCGTCGCGGACGGTGGCGAGTTCCTTCGGGTCACCTGCGGAGACCAGCGAGGAGTCGCGGTTGCGCAGGGCAATGCCACAGTAGGTGACGATCTTCTTGACCTTCTCCTCGTCGACGTCAGTGGTGTATTTGGCGATGTCGGCGGCGTAATCGGCCATTGCGGGGCCCTCCAGGTGGGAAGCGGATGCTGACGAAAGTGACGGTAGCAGCGCAGCCCACACAATGGGCCGCCTTCGGCCGGTGTGCTGGAAATGCCCGTGCGGACCCCACCTAGGCTCAGCGTATGAGTCGAGGCGATCCGGTCAGCCGTGCCGCCGCCAACGACAGGGTCGTGGTGGACCTCACAAGCGCCGACGCGATCGATGAGGAGCGGCGGCGGCGCTGGCTGCTCGGTCTGCTCGGCCCGGCGGCAGCGGTGCTGTGCATCATGGCGGTGCTCAGTTCGCTGTCGATCCTGGACGGGTCGGTGCCGGTCCAGGTGGCCGTGGCCGCAGTCCTGGCCGGCGCCTGGTACCTGACCTACCGCGGGCACACCCGGGCGTCATACCTGTGCGCCGCAATCGCGATTCCCGCCGCCCTCCTCGCCCGACCGCTGGTGACCGGCAACGCCAACGACAACGTGCTGTATGTCGGTGCCTCGGCCATGCTCCTGCTGCTGCTTGCACCTCGCCAGTGGACTGGTGCCGTGATCATCGGTTCCCTGGCGACCGCCGCCGCGCTGTACCTGGGCACCACGGATGCGGCCACTGTCGACCTCGGCTGGCGCGCACTCGCCGTGACCGGCGTGGTGGTGAGTTGCGCGACGCTGCTGCTCGGCACGCTTACCTTGCGTAGCACGCACGGCGCCTTGCTGGGCGCGTACACCGCCCGCGACCAAGCGAGGCATTCGGCTGACCAACTGGTCCGAGCCTCCTCGCATCTGGAGCACGCGGTTGATGAGCGCACAGCCCACCTGCAGGCAGTGCTTGCCGAGTCCGACGCCCTCGTGGCGCAATTGGCGGCGACGGCGCTGCGCGATCACCTCACCGGGCTACCCAACCGCCGCTACCTGGAACGCGAGCTGGCGCGGCGCATCAGTGAGGCTGCCCGGGACGGCGGCAGCCTCACTGCGGTGCTCATCGACCTGGTCGGTTTCAAGGCCGTGAACGACCGCTACTCGCACGATGTCGGGGACCGAGTCCTGGCCACCGCGGCGACCCTGCTGGAGTCACAACTCGGGCCGACCGACGACGTGTGCCGATTCGGCGGCGATGAGTTCGTCGTTCTCACCCAGGGCCCGCAGGAGTCAACCGCCGCGCTGATTACCCGGATGACGGACGCCCTCGCTGGCGCGGTCCTGGCCGAGGCCCCCGACATCACGTTGGGCATGGCACACGGCATCGCCGTGTGGTCCGCGCACCAACGTGGCGACCCCGCGGTTGCAGCGGCTCAACTGATGCGCACCGCCGAAGCCGACCTGCGACGCCGCCGAGCCAGCGCCCCGGGTCTGGGCCGATGAATTCGAGCCCGGCTCCCTCGACCCTCGATGTCGTGCAAACCGAGCGTGCCGCGAACTCAATCGCCTTGGTGACCCCCGTGCTCATCCTGCTGAACGCGGCCCTGGCCATCGCCTTCGCCTTCACCCCTGGCGCGCAGCGATCCGCCGTCTTCGTCGGTTGTTTCGCCTGCGCTGGAATAGTCGGCTACACGGCCAACCGCCTGGGCCACAATCGCATCGCTGCAGTGCTACTGGTGTCGGTGCTGGTCCTCGCCCCCGCCCTCGAGCCGCTGGTGACCGGTGACATCTCGACCAACCTCGCCTTTGTGGGCATCACCGCGGTGTTGGCGCTGATGCTCATCGAGTGGCGATACCGATGGTGGCTCTTCACCGCCGTAACAGCGATCGGCGTCGTCACCCTGGCCCGCACCGACCCCGCCCTGACTGCTCCGGTGGGCCGAACGGCCATGGCCGTCAGCGGCGTTGGGCTGCTGATCTTCTCGCTGGTCACCGGAATGTGGCTGCTGCGTAGTTACCGCACGATGATCGAACATGCCGCCAGCGCCCAGCGGCTCGCCGAGGCCAAAGCCCGGGACGTGTCCGAGCTCAACGAGGTCCTCGCCGCCGCCGTCTCCGCCCGGGAGGCCGAACTCGCTGAGGCCATCGAGGCCCAACGGATCCTGGCCGAGCAGTTGGCGGAGTCCACCGTCCGCGACCCCCTCACCGGATTGTTGAATCGGCGCTACCTCGACCAGCACCGGGATCAGTGGGATGGCGCTGCCGCTGTGGCGCTGCTCGACGTCGATCACTTCAAGCGGTTCAACGACACCTATTCGTACGAGGTGGGCGATCAGGACCTGATCGGCATCGCGCGCACGCTGCGAAGGCGCGTGTCGGCGCCGGCAGTGCTCATTCGTCACGGCGGGGAAGAGTTCCTGGTGGTGTTCCCGCGGGAGTGCGAGAACGTGCTCGACAGCGTCGAGGACTTGCGTGGCTCTATCGCCGCAATGACCTGGGACCACCTCAAACCCGGCCTGGAGGTGACCGTGAGCGTCGGTCTGTGCCTGGCCGACGACGAGTCTGCCAACTCACCGGGACGGCTCACCTCGATGATCCGGTGTGCGGATCAGGCCCTCGCCGAAGCCAAGGGGCAGGGCCGCAACCGGACTTTCGTCGTGTCCTGTCGGCCCCCGTCGGCGATCTAGTCCGGACGCACCCGAGGGAGGGCCGCCACCGCAGCCTGGCCGGTGTTCGTCGAACCGTGGGCGGGGGCGCGCAGCGTGACCGCTGACCCCACCACGTGGCGGGACCATTCCCTAGCCGCGGCCCGGCAGATCGCCAGCAGCACGGCGAAACCATCGGGGTCGGCAGCGGCGTAGTCCATCCAGCCGGTCCACACCACGACGATGCCGGCGTGCGGCCCCGGCTCGACATCGCCGAGGGCCTCCTCCAACGCATCCCAATTGTGACCCAAGTACGACGGCAATGGGAAGGCACGCCCGAACGCCGCGATCACGTCGCGCTTCGTGACGATCCCCGCCGTGTCGAGCACCACGCATCGCCAATCCGCGGCTTCGGCTGCCGTCACCACGTCGACCACTGATGGCGCCGGCGACCATACCCGCACCCCGCGCACCTGACCGGTCCGGAAGGTTGCCACCAGCGATTCGGCACTCCAACCGCCGGCGCGACCCTGATCGGTCCCGGGCACCGACAGCCCATCGTGCGTCATTGCGCAATCACCTCCTTGAACGAGTCGTAGTGATCCGCCGTGTAGAACCGCGAGCCGTCCTCCCCGGTGACGATTCGCCGCGCCCCGCGGTCGGATTCGCCAGGTGTCTTGACTGTGTACTCGCGGTAGTACCCGGTGGGCTGCTTGGGCAGGATCCGCTCTCGGTTCTCGAAGGTCACGCCATCACGGGAGTACGGGTATGGCCCGTCGGAAGCGATCAACTCCAACGTGGTGACCGCCTCGGGCGGCAACTTGGCAACGGTGATCGTCGGCAGTGTGGTGGTAGGCGAGGTCGGTGCGAGCACGCTTGCAACGGCGGCGGCAGAGGCTTTGCCCGCCACACTGCCGGATGACGCCGAGCCACCGGCGGTCCCGGCGCAACCAGCCAGCAACACGGCCGCGAGCAGCACCACCGCACCAACCGCCAGTGCCTGGACACGGGCGATCAGCGGATTCGACACACAACGATCGTTGCACACCTGGCCGAGTGAACCGCCTCCGGCGAATCACATCGTCGCGCTAGCGTGTAAGCATTGACCATCACGGCCACGGATCGGAGAGCACCATGAGCGACGAAGACGCCCCTCGACCCCCGGACGGCTCGAACCCCCCGCAGCCTGGGTCCGGACCGGCTTCGGAGGATGCGGCACCTCCCCCCCCGCCACCAACCAGCGCAGCGGCACCGCCACCGCCGCCACCACCCAGCGCCGCGGCACCGCCGCCCACCAACGGAGCCGCGCCGCCGCCGATCCCGCCCCC
>JAUPKO010000867.1 GCA_030837395.1 Actinomycetota bacterium
GGTTATGGCCAGACCGAGGCGCCGACGTCGATTTCCTTCCTGACGCCGGGCGAGCATTTCGTCGCGGGTCAGGTTGCCCCGGACGAGCGCCTGTCATCGGTCGGCCGGCCCAATCCGCTGGTCCGCGTCGAGATCATGAGCGACGCCAACGAGATCCTGCCGCCGGGTGCAACCGGCGAGATCTGCGTCCGTGGCGACCTCGTGATGAAGGGCTACTACAAGGCGCCGGAGAAGACCGCCGAGACCATCGTCGATGGTTGGCTGCATACCGGCGACATCGGTCACCTCGACGCCGACGGCTACCTGCACATCACCGATCGCAAGAAGGACATGATCATCACCGGCGGCTTCAACGTGTACCCCAGTGAAGTCGAGCAGGTGATCTGGAGTCACCCCGCAGTGCAGGACTGCGCCGTGATCGGCGTGCCCGACGAGCATTGGGGTGAAGCCGTAACGGCGGTCGTCGAACTCAACGCCGGCCAGCAAGTCGGGGCGGACGAACTGATCGCGTTGTGCAAAGACAGGCTTGGCTCGGTGAAGGCGCCGAAGTCCATCGAGTTCGTCGACTCCCTGCCACGCAGCCCGATCGGCAAGGTGCTCAAGAAAGACCTGCGGGCGAAGTACTGGCAGAACGTCGACCGCAGGATTTGAGTGCTGCTGTCCGACGATCATCAAGGCACTCGCGAGGTAAGCCCATGACCCAGATCTATGTCGCCGGCATCGCCATGACGGTGTTCGGCCGCCATCCCGACCGCAGCCTGCACGACCTGGCTGGCGAGGCGCTGACACGTGCGCTCGCCGACGCCGGCTGCACGACGCGCGATCTCGGCGTCGCCTACTACTCGGGCATCACCAATGGCCTGCTGCAGGGCCAGATCTCGATCCCGGGCCAGGTGGTCTTCAGCAAGATCGGCGTCGAAGGCATTCCCGTCTACAACATCGAGAACGCCTGCGCCTCGGGCAGCTCGTCGTTCAACCTCGCTGTGCAGAGCCTCAATGCCGGCACCACTGACGTGGCGCTCGCCCTCGGCGCAGAGAAGATGAACATCCCGGACAAGACCAAGGCCATCGCCATCTTCGAGGGCGGTTGGGACGTCTCGCAGGCCGACGAGAACGCCGCCACGTTGGTGCAGCTCGGCGCCGGCATCACGCCGCCGCCCGGATCGGAGTCCGACCGGCCGTACAGCAAGTTCATGGCCATCTACGCGGCGATGTGCCGCTGGCACATGAAGACCTACGGCACCACTCAACGGCAGCTCGCCGCGGTGTGTGCCAAGAATCACCAGCACTCCGTGCACAATCCCTGGTCGCAGTTCCGCAAGCCCTTCACGATCGAGGAAGTGCTCGCGGCGCCGCCCATCACCTACCCGCTCACGCTGCCGATGTGCGCGCCGCTCTCTGATGGCGCGGCGGCCGCCATCTTGTGCACCGAAGAAGGGTTGCAGCGCATCGGTGCCGACCGTAAGCGCTGCATCAAGGTGTCGGCCAGCGTCATCCGCAGCTTCACGCACCGGCGCATGGACGAACCCGAGAAGCACGTGAGCCGCCTGGCCGCGCTGCAGGCCTATGAGATGGCAGGCCTCGGCCCCGAGGACATGGACGTGGTCGAGGTGCACGACGCGTCGGCGATGGGCGAGATCATCCAGGCCGAGAACCTCGGGCTGGTGCCGCTGGGCGGCGGCGGCCCGGCTGCTGAGCGCGGGGAGTTCACGCTCGGCGGGCGCACGCCGATCAATCCTTCAGGCGGCCTGGAGTCCAAGGGTCATCCGCTCGGCGCAACCGGCATCGGCCAGCTCTACGAGTTGGTTACGCAGCTGCGTGGCGAGGCCGGTGCACGCCAGGTCGAGGGCGCTCGCCACGCCATCCAGGAAAACGGCGGCGGGCTGCAGGGGATCGAGGAGGCCGCAGTCGCGGTTCACATCCTCAGCCGGTGAGTCTGGACGCGAAGCGGCGCTGCAGGTCTGGACGCTACCTTGCTAGGTAGCAATACGGTGGCAAAGCGCTGAGCGCTGCCCTTCACTAGGCACCGCATTCCTCTCGGTCACTCGTGAAGCATCGCGTGAGCGCATCGGATACACCGCAGGTCCTGGGACTCGACAAATACAGCGCCCCGCAATGGCTAGCGGCACGCGCCAATCGACGTTTCCACGTCATGGCCAAACCCGCAGGCTCGGCCTGCAACCTCGACTGCGCGTACTGCTTCTACCTCAGCAAGCGGGTACTGCCCGGCGGACCGGGCAGTGGCCACATGCCGGACGAGGTCCTCGAGCGCTTCGTCAAGGACTACATCGACAGCGTCACCAGCGACGAAGTCGTCTTCTCGTGGCAAGGCGGCGAACCAACGCTACTTGGGCTCGAGTTCTTCGAGAAGGTGGTCGCGCTGCAGAAGAAGCATGCCAAGCCAGGGCAACGGATCGAGAACGACCTGCAGACCAATGGCACGCTGCTCGACGACGACTGGGCAAGGTTTCTGAAGCAACAGCGATTCCTCGTCGGCCTGAGCATCGACGGTCCGCGCGAGATTCACGATCACTGCCGGATCACCA
>JAUPKO010000868.1 GCA_030837395.1 Actinomycetota bacterium
ACGGTCCAGAGGTGGTGGAGGCGCTACGCAAGGTCTGGGAGGTGAGTGATCATCTGTGCTCGAAGAGGCTGGCGCCGTTCCTGGGACAGCTGGTTGGAGCGCTCGATCGTCATAGCGAGTTGGACTTGGCACCGGCGGTTCGGGAACGGCTTTTGGAGTTGAGTCCTTCAACGATGGATCGGCTACTCAGACCGCATCGGACGTTCGGATTGCGTCGACCCTACACGACGAGGCGGTCATCAGGGGCGCTGAAGGCCCTGATCCCGGTCAGGACGTTTGGCGATTGGGCGGATGTGAAGCCAGGGTCTGTGCAGGTGGACCTGGTAGCACACTGTGGTGAAAGCACGGAAGGGTTCTACCTGAACACGCTAGTTGGGGTAGATGTGGCGACAAGTTGGTGCGAATGTGAGGCAATCTGGGGCAAGGGCAAACAGCGTATCGGGACTGGTGTGCACAAGGCCCGACTGCGGCTGTGCGTTTGATACTCTGGTCTGGCCCACTTCGATGGTCAGGAATGGCCCACCTGCGATGACGAAATGGGTACCCTGCGTGTGCGAACAGGGCACACGAGAGGGGACCGATGCGCAGGAGAAGAGCGAGCGTGGAGTTATTCGAAGAGATCAGACGAGAGTACGAGTTCGGCGTCGGCACCGTGCTGGGTGTGGCCCGTAAGTTCGGCGTCCACCGCCGGCTGGTGCGGGAGGCCCTCGACAGCGCCATCCCAACCGAGAATCCACCGGCCAAACGCGCACGTCCGCGGCTGGGGCCGTTGGCCGCCTTCATCGAGGCGATCCTGGTCGCCGACGAGAAGGCACCGCGCAAGCAACGCCACACGGGCCACCGCATCTACGTGCGTCTGCGCCAAGAGCACCCCGAGCACGAGGTCGCCGAGTCCACGGTGCGCCAGTTCGTGCGCGAGCGCAGACTCGCCCTGGGGCTGCTGGCTAGAGAAACCTTCGTACCGCAGAGTTATGCCTGGGGCAATGAGGCCCAGGTCGACTGGTATGAGGCCCAGGCCGACCTCGGCGGCGAACGCCAGAAGTTGCAGGTGTTCGTGATGCGCAGCATGGCCAGCGGCGCCGCCTTCCACCGGGCTTACCTGCACGCCACCCAGCAAGCCTTCCTGGAAGCCCACCAACTGGCCTTCCACTACCTTGGGGGCGTCTTCGGACGGGTGCGCTACGACAACCTCGCCGCCGCCGTCAAACGGATTCTGCGGGGCTCCCGCCGCGAGGAGACAGCCCGCTTCGTCGCCTTTCGCTCCCACTGGCGCTTCCAGTCGGAGTTCTGCAACCCGGGCGAGGCGCACGAGAAGGGCGGCGTGGAGGGTGAGGTGGGCACCTTCCGGCGCAACCACTGGGTGCCGGTGCCCGCGGCCCAGGACCTGGCTGACCTGAACGAACAGTTGCTGCACGCTTGCCGCGAAGACGAGGCCCGCGTCATCGCCGGCCAGCCGGAGCCGGTGGGTAGGGCGATGCTGACCGAGCGCCACTACCTGCTGCCCCTGGCGGAGGAGGACTTCGAGCTGGTGGAGACGAGTTTCCCCACCGTGAATGGCCTCGGCTGCGTGAAGGCACGCACGAACGCCTACTCGGTGCCCCTGGAGGCGGGCACCAGCGTGCAGGTGAAGCTGGGCCCTAGCCTGTTGACGGTCTGGCAGGAGGGCCGCTGTGTGGCCAGCCAGGAGCGCTGCTACGGCCGCTACCAGGAGGTGCTGAATCTGGAGCACTACCTCGACGTGCTGCTGCACAAGCCCGGGGCCCTGGCGGGGAGCAAGCCGCTGGCCCAGTGGCGCCAACTGGGGCGCTGGCCGGCCAGTTACGACCGGCTTTGGGAGCAGCTGATGGAGCGGCAAGGCAAGCAGAAGGGCACCCGCGAGATGATCGAGTTGCTACGTTTGGGCCGCAGCCACGGCCAGGAGAGGCTGCGGGCGGCGGTCGAGGAGGCGCTGGGGCTGGGGTGTGCCGACCCTGCCACGGTGCGCTACCTGCTCACGGCCGGTCAGTTGCAGCGGGCGACGCCGCCACCGCTGGCGGTCGGTGAGCTAGCTGTGTACGAACGGCCCTTGCCGACGATGGCTGACTACGATCAGTTGCTGGTGGGGCTGGCGGCGGTGGGGGCAGGCGCACGATGAGCGAGCCGTTAGCGCTGCTGCAACAGAACGCCATCAAGCAGCATTGCAGGATGCTGCGCCTGCCTACGGTTGGCGGTCAATGCGCTCGCCTGGCGGAGCAGGCCCAGCGGGAGCATCAAGGCTACCTGGACTACCTGGCGGCTCTGCTGCAGGCGGAACTGGAGGAGCGCGAGCAGAAGACGGTCGTGCGCCGTCTGCGCGAGGCGCACCTGCCAAAGGTGAAGACGCTGGAGGAGTTCGACTTCGCCCAGGCGCCGGCGATCTCGGCGAGCAAGCTGTACGAGTTGGCTGGCGGTGGGTACATCGAGCGGGCGGAGCCGGTGGTCTTCCTGGGCGACTGCGGGACGGGGAAGACGCATCTGCTGACAGGATTGTGCGTGGCCGCCTGCCGCCAGAAACGGCGGGTGCGCTTCAGCACGGCAACGGGATTGGTCAACGAGCTGGTGGAAGCCAAGCAGCAGTTGCAGTTACGCCGGGTGCTGGCCCGTTGGGATCGCTACGACCTGATCGCCATCGACGAGGTGGGCTATGTCCCGCTGGCGGAAGTGGGGGCGGAGTTCCTCTTCCAGGTCATTGCCGATCGGGCCGAGCAGGCGGCGGTGATCTTGACGACGAATCTGCCCTTCTCCGAGTGGACGCAGGTGATCCCGAACGCGCGCCTGTGCAAGGCACTGTTGGATCGGATCACCGACCGCGCCCACATCATCGAGACGGGGACGGAGTCGTTTCGCTTCCGCCGTACCCTGGGCCAGCGGGCGCGCAAAGAGCGCGGGCAGAAGGAGGGCGCGTAGGCGGGGGGGTTATCCACTTATCCCCGCTGTCCACAAAGAGAAAGAAAAAGTAGCAAAAAGAAAGAGAAAGGCTACTACTACGGCCACCCATCCTCTACAGGGTGGGCCATTCCCGATCATCAAAGTGGGCCGTTCCGCATTGACAAACGCAAGAACGGACGCGAGGTCCAAGCGCAGTTCTTCGAACCTCTGATATCGCCTGCCGGGCTCCTTCTCCAAGCAGCGCCCAATGATCGGCATCAGCGG
>JAUPKO010000869.1 GCA_030837395.1 Actinomycetota bacterium
AACGACTCCGCGCCCAACTCCGCGGCCGCCACCGTGAGGGCAGCACCGTTCACGTCGTTGATCATGCCTGGGCCCAACTGTCGCCCGGGCTCCACCAACTCACTGCCAGTGGTCAGCACCACCACCCTCGGCCGCGGGTGCACCATGACCCGGGCCCGGCCGACCGCCGCCGCCAGCGCACTTTGCCGCGCGTCCATGACCGTCCCGGCCTTGAGCACCAGCGCTCCGGAGTGCACGTCGTCGCCGGCCCGCCGCACATGCTGCCCCACCCGTACCGAGCCGAACACCGTCACCACGGGCATCCCACCGTCGGTGAACTCCACCGGCACCACCGCGTCGGCACCGTAGGGCATGGGCGCACCGGTCATGATGCGTGACGCCGTGTTGGGCACGACCGTCGCGCGCGGACGGGTGCCGGCCGGGATGTCGTCGACCACCTTCAACCGCACCGGTGCCGCACGTGAGGCCTGCGCCAGTTGGCCGGCCAGCACGGCATAGCCATCCATCGCGGAATTGTCGAACGGCGGCAGCGGCCACGGCGCCCGCACGTCCTCGGCCAGGATGCAACCACGGGCGTCGGTCAGCCCCATGTCGATCGGGTTCAAGGGCCGCACCGGGTCCAGTACCCGGGCCAGATGCTCGTCAACGCTGCGCAAGTCGGAGGTCACCCCACGATTACACCCCACGAGCCGGCACTGTCAGCGCAGTGCGGTCGCGCGTCGTGGCCGACACCACTGGCCAGCACCCCTGCCAGCCGAGCCGCGCCGCCACCGTCCCGCCCACGTCCGAAGACATAGCGGCGCACTCATCAGGCGTAGCGGAGCAACACGTACGGCACGCACAGGGCGATCGACAGGACCGCGGTGGGAACTCCGTAGCGCAACCACCTCATGAACGAGATGTGCAGGCCGTTGCGCGCTGCGATGCCCACCACCACCACGTTGGCGCTGGCGCCGATCAGCGTGGCATTGCCACCGAGATCCGCCCCCAGCGCCAGCGTCCACCACAGTCCACCGTCCTCACCGAGAGCCGGATTGCCTTCGATGAGCGAGGCCACTACCGGAGTCATCGCAGTCACGTACGGGATGTTGTCCACCACCGCCGACACCACCGCCGAGCCGATGAGCACCACCAGGATGGTCGGACCGACGGCATCCCCGGTCGCCGCGGCCAGTTGCTCGGCCAGCAGGTCAAGCGCCCCCACCTGGACCAGCGCGCCGACCAGGATGAACAGGCCCATGAAGAACAGCAGTGTCTCCCACTCGACGTCGGCGATCAGATCCCGCGGATGCAACGGCGAGAGCAGCAACAGCACCCCCGCCCCCACCATGGCCACCACGCTCGGGGCAACGCCGCTCTGCCGTTGCACGAGGAAGCCGACCAGGATTCCCGCGAGCACCACCGCACCCCGCAGCAGCAGCGCGGGGTCGGTGATCGCCTCGCGCTCATCGAGCGCCATGAGGGCGGCCGGGTCGCCGCCCTCGGCGTGCAGCGAGTCACGGAACAGCACCCGTGCCAGCAGCAAGAAGGCCACCAGAACCACCAGCACGATAGGCGCCATATGCATCAGAAAGTCAGTGAAGGACAGGTCCGCCCGACTGGCGATGATGATGTTCGGCGGATCGCCCACCAACGTGGCCGCACCACCGATATTGGAGGCCAGCGCCTCCGCGATCAGGAACGGCACCGGGGGCAAGCCGAGCCGGTCGCACACCAACAGCGTGACCGGTGCCACGAGCAGTACGGTCGTGACGTTGTCCAACAGCGCGGACGCGGCGGCCGTCACCAGCACCAGCAACACCAACACCCGGTACGGTCGGCCCCCGGCGAGTTTCGCGGACCGGATGGCCAAGTACTCGAACACACCGGTCCGCCGCAAGACGCCCACCACCATCATCATGCCCAGGAGCAGGAAGATCACGTCCCAGTCGACGCCGGTCTCGGGCGAGTAGAACGCCTGTGACGAACTGACGATGCCCAGCCCCAGCACCACCGCGGCCCCACCGAGCGCCGCAGCCACCCGATGCACCCTTTCGGTGGCGATCAGCACGTAGACGGCGACGAACACCGCCACGGCGATCCAGGCCGCGAGCGTCATGCCAGCAATCGCCCGAGCAGGTCGTTGACGGTGACCACGCCGAGCAGTCGACCATGTTCGGTCACCGCCACCAGCGGCACATGTGCCGACGCCATCACCGCGGCAAGCTCCACCACGGTGGCGTCCACCGCCACGGCATGAGACGGCCCGTCGTCATTGCGATCGAGCGCGGCGATGAGGTCGCGCACCCGACGGCCGGCGAGTCGGCGTGCGATGGCATCGGCCGACGCCTCGTCCCACACCCTGCCCAGCGCCGCGTCGTCCAGCACGTAACGCGGCAACGCCACGCGCAGCACTTGGGAGGCCGGCACTACCACGAAGTCGGCGCCCACCTGCACCACGAGGCCAGGCAGCCCTGCCGCCACCATCGCCGCCAGCGAGGTCGAGACCTCATCGTCGGGTCGGGCGATCGGGGCCGGCCGGGCAAGCGAACGAGCGTCCATGACCCGTGACCGATCGATCCACGTAGGTCAGCCGAACGTCTCCGTCAACCAGGCGCGCAGGGGTGGGCCGAGGTCATCACGGGCGAGGGCGAGCTCCACGACGGCCTTGAGGTAGCCGAGCTTGTCGCCGGTGTCGTAGCGCCGACCCGTGAACACCACCGCGTGCATCCCGCCACCGGTCACCTGCGGGTCGATCAGGGCACCGAGCGCATCGGTCAACTGAATCTCGCCGCCGCGGCCCGGTTCGGTCGACTCCAAGGCACCGAACACTGCCGGGTCGAGCACGTAGCGACCGATTACCGCATAGTTGCTGGGCGCCTCCCCCGGCGGCGGCTTCTCGATCAGGCCGGTCACCCGCACCACGTCCGGTTCGTCCGTGGCGACCACCGCGGCACAACCGTAACT
>JAUPKO010000870.1 GCA_030837395.1 Actinomycetota bacterium
CCAACTCGCGCACCTGCGCGCGCCCACCGCGCTCCACGACGTGCCCATGATCGGAGACCAGCACGACGGTGCGGCCCTGCCCCACGGCGACCTCCAGCAGCACCTGGAGGTGCTGAATGTTCTCCACCGACCAGCGGGTGCCGTCGGGGTCGTGCTTGGCCAGATGGTCATCGACGGTGTTCAACACCACCGCGACCACCCGGTCCCGGGATGCCAGCGCCGCCTCGACCGTCGGGTTGATCGCCGCCCCGGCCGGGGCACGCAGGTCGTCCTTGTGGAACACCGGCCCGCCGGTCAGCGCGGTGAAGCCCCGCTTCTCCTCGACCTGAGTGCCCTCCCGCAGCGCCCCACACAGCAGCGACGTGCGCGAGAAGCGCGTCATCGTCGGAAGCGCCGCCAGCACCGGCAACCGACCACCACCATCGCCACCGCCACCGCCTGGGGCATCGCGGACTTGTTCGACCCACGCCAGCCGGTTCAGCCCCTCGGCCACGGCGACCGCCACCGAGATGCTCATCCCGTCCACCACGATCAGCAACACCGGTGCCTGGCGGGACAGCGGCGCCACCACCTCGGTCAGCACTTGTTCCACCGCCAGCACCCCGTCAGGTGGCACCTCGTGTGCCGTCGCATCGACCAACGTCTGGGCGAACTCGCGATCATGCCCGCGGCGCACCGCCAGCACCCGTTCGCACAGGTGCCGGTAGACCTGCGCCACCTCCGGGTGGGTGCTGCCCGACCACACATCGGCCAGCGCCCGATCCACCCAGCCGTCAACGTCGACCTGCCGGGCCAGCGCCGCCGCCAGACCGCTGGGCGGGGCGCCCTGACCGGTGCGCAGCCACCGCGCCAAGCGCAGCGCCATGTCCCACCGGTCGGTGTCGGCCTTGGAGTCGTGGAAGGCCAAGTCGTGCCCGTGCAACTCGGCGACCGCGGCCTCCAGCACCCCCAGGGGGGCTGCCTCGTCGTCTAGGACGGCGGCCAACGCGGCCGCTGTCGTGGCCTGCCGTGCCCGGTAGCCGTCCGGGTGGGTCGGGGACAGGACGATGGCCCACGGGCAGGCCGCGACAGCAAACGCCTCCGACGTGTCGGACCAGGCGTCCTGGCGGGCTGCCGGGTCGGTGTCGGTGAGCAGCCGCAGCCGGGTGCGGGCCGCGGTCCCGACCTGCGCGGCCGCGGCCGGGCTGATTCGGGGTAGGCGGTAGCCGGTCTCCCAACCGCGCCGCGCGTCAGCCACCCCGGAACCAGCACCGGTGTCGGCCGTGCCGTACAGGACGTCGAGCATCAGGCCGAGGGCCAGGATGTGGACATGGGCGGTGCTCGGGGCCGCCGCCAGGTCCAACGCAGCCTGCGCCCCGGCGCCGGCGCGCTCACCAACCCACCCGCCGATCGCCGCGCGCGGATCGTCGTCCAGCCCAGCCCACCGGGCGCGCACCTCGATGCTGCTCAAGCGTTCCAGCAGCGCACCCAAACCCAGCTCGCCCGGCGGCAGGCCCAGCACCACGTCGGTCAGCGCCCCCACGATGTGGTCGCGGGTCACCAATTCGGTGGCCGACGTCGGGTAGCCGCCGGCCGGCTGCAGGTCGAACAGCACCCCCGGCAGCCACGGCAACGACCTTCGCAAGCCGGCATCGAGCGTGGTGCCGCCGAACAGCCCGGGCACGGTGGCCCAGGTGTCCAACGGCTCGATGCGTTGGCGGCGCAACCGTGCCACCAGCGCATCACCGAGGTCGCCTGGGTCGCGGTCGGTCAGCAGGATCGCGAAGCCGTCCGCCGGCAGGTCCACCAACACCTCACGCGCGGCCAACGACGACACACAACCACGCACTGCCACCTTCACGCCATCGATCACCAGCAGGTCCGGGCCCCGATAGTCCGGGTCTGCCGCAAGGGCCAGAACCCGCCCGCTGGCAGGCTTGGCCACCAACTGTCGCGCGTACGCCTCCACTGTCCGAGGATCAGCCGGCGGCAGCACCTGGCTCACTCCAACCGCCACGTGATCACGACCTGCGTCCTGTCTGGATGGTCCTTGAGAGCGGCGGCGAGTTCGCCCTCCAACTCGCGCAACCGCTGGGAAAGCGAGCCCTGCGGAATCGACAGCGTCACCTCGTCGACGCTCCTTGGACCCGTTTCACTTCCGGTGCCCCCAGTGCCACCAGAAGCGCCGCCGGAGTCACCTCCGCCACCAGAGCCCAACCCCGTGCCGCCGCTACCGCCGGCTCCGGTCCCTGTTCCGCCGCCGCTTTCACCGTCGGACTCACCTTGTTCGATCAGCCACTGTGTGGCGGCGGCGTGTGCCACCCTAATCTTGGGAAAGAGCGACGCATGCAATTCTTCGCACGCTGCTGCCTTCCGCATCGCGGCCACGGCGCGCGACGCCGACTCCGACCCCGAGTCGGCCCGCCGGGCGACGGCGTCGAGGGTGGTCCAGTCGTGCCTTGCCAACTGTCTGGCCAACTCGGATGCGCTGGACATGGACTTGGCCAACGCCTGCGGCTCGTCGGGGATGTCCATTCCCGCGAGCGCGCAGACCACATCGACGTGGTCCCCGGCCGTCGCCAACCCCTCCACGATCCCCAGGCCTGCTGTGGCGGTGGCCAGGCGGGCCGACTCGGATGTCAGGCCCAGGGTGGTGGCGTGGGCATCGAGCACCGTGACGAGGTCGCGGCAGCCGGCGCGGCGATCTTTGGCTGCGGCGGCGATCCCGGCTGCGAGGGCGGACACGTTGGCCGCGGTGAGCCGCTCACCGGAGGTGAGGCCGAACAACTCCGCGGCGCGCGCCCGCCCGTTCACCCATTCGGCCTCGGTGGGCAGACGGGGATCGATGAGCACCATGTCGTCACTGATCCGCGCAGGCTCGGGCACGTCCACCACCACTGTGCGCAGCGCGAACTGTTTGTCCACCAGCAGCGCGAACGCCGCGATGATGAGGTTGCCCATCTCTTTGGTGAGGCCGCGCGGGGCGAGCCAGCGGCGCATCGCCTCGACCGGGATGTCCTGCCCGAACCCCTCGGCCGCAGCCGATTGCAGGAACGGGTTGAGCCAGGTGAAGTTGGCCTGGTCGAACACGAAGTGCGAATCGCCGACGAAGCCCAACCCCAAAGCGGGTGCCAGGCGCCGCACGATCACGCGCCGGTTTTGCTCCACCGGGTCCAGCCGCCCTCCCGGTGCGGCGGCGGCCTTCACGATCACCTCCCACATCCCGCGCAGGTCGGCCGCGCGCACTTCGGTGGTGCCGGAGTCGAACGTGGGATGGTCCGGGTACTGGAGGGTGAGCATCTGGTCGATCACGTCGCCCAGGGCCGCCGACTGGGTGGCCCCAACGGGTCGTCGCTGGGGGTCGTCGCGCCTCAGCGTCGGCAGCAGGGTGACGTCCCCGAAGCCGGCTCGGTCGATGTCGGCGTCCTTCGCCGGTTCGATGCCGTAGGCCTGGCGCAGGCAGGCCTTGAGGGTCTCGGTTAAGGCGCGCCGCAGATTCTCCAAACCTTGCCGGGCCAACTCCCGCTGGTCCACCGGCAGGTGGGCGGCGTTGGAGTCGAACTGCCCGCCGACCCCGCCGAGGAGATGCTCCAGTTGCACGAGTTTGCCCAGGTCGGCCTGCCTGGCCGCGGTGAGGAAGTACGGCACCCACCCCACGGTGCGGGTCGGGTCGGTCTCGATGCGCAAGGCGTTGAGCCGGTTGACGTCCTCCTGCGGGCCGTGGTCACCCTCGTCGAAGGGGTAGTCCACCACCAACTTCCAGCGGTCCCCGTCGGCCAGCAGCGCCGCATCCGGCATCGTTGCCGTATCGCGGATGTTGCCGAACACCACATCCACGCTGCGTTTGGTTCCCCGCCACACCCGGTCCACCGTCATCCCGGCGAACGTCAACTGTTCGCGTTCGGGCACACCCATCTCGGCGAACAGCAGCCGGCGCAGCAGACTGCGCCGGGCACCGGGGGTGTCCTCGGCCTCCACCCGTGCCAGCACACTGTCGTAGTCCACCCCGGACAGTTCCACCGAGATCGCCGGATCAGCGCCCTCCCCGATGTGCAGTTCGCCGATCTGCTGGGCCCAGCCGCGCACCGCGGCCAACACCTGCGTGGCCTCCTCGCCGGGGATCCACGCCTGCACCGTGCCGTGGTTCAGGGCCGCGAGCCGCGCGGCGGTCAACCGTGACAACGACTTCACCTCCGGCACCAGCGCCGCCACCAGCAGCGTCTTGGCCAACCGGGCATCCTTGTGGAATTGGTGATCGACCTCCACACCCTCGGCCGAGGCCAGGGAATGCTGGGCCAGCAGCATCGGGGTGAACTTGCTGTCGAACAGGTTCCGGGCCACCGCGAACAGCGCCCGCATGTCCTCGCTCAATGGCTGCTCACCCGAGGCGATCATCACGTCATACAGGTCACCGACGCCGATGACCTCCTCGATCCTCCCCGAATCCCGCCGCGCCGACAGCAGATGCGCCATCACCTTCAACGCGGTCCGCTCACGCTGCAACCGCCCCGACAACGCCACCAAAACATCCACCAGCGCAGGGGAGAACGGATACACCTTCGCAAAGGCGTCCTCACCGGACCCGGACTCGTCATCAAGCAAGATGTTCCACGACGGCGACGCCTTCACCGCGGCCACCGCGCCGGCCACCCGTGCTGCGGCGTCGGGGCTCACGGGGGTCAGCAGCCGCTTGTGGGCCACCTCCGGCAGGTTCGACGCCGACAACGTGATGGTGTCGAAACGGTCCTCCCAGTACTGGATCGTCTGCCCCACCTGGGCGCGCTGCACCCCGGTGGCTCTACTGCCGATGAAGTCCGAGAGTTCCCGCTGGCGGGCCACGAACGACACCAACGGCAACGCCCGCTGCCCCCGCCCGGACTCCACCAGCTTGGCGACCTTCGACGCCTCGCTGGACACGAACGTCGGATCCGAGGCGTGCGAGGCCAACCAC
>JAUPKO010000871.1 GCA_030837395.1 Actinomycetota bacterium
CAGGACTTCCCCTTCGGCTACCGCCTCGACGACCAGGTGCACGGCCTGCAGCGCGAGCTCACGCTGCACTTCATCACCCCGGAGTACGCCTTCACCCCCGAGGAAGTGCGCATGCATTCGGCGGGCAAGGACGAGTTGCGGGTGATCCTCGAGCCCGACGCCCGGGCCATGGCCGACCTGCGTCTGCTGCTCAAGACCGAGAAGTACACCAAGCGCAAGCAGACCTCGTCGCTGTCGGCGGTGGAGGAGCAGATTCTGCGCTCCAAGGCGGCGCTGAACGGCGAGCGCGAGAAGGAGTTGATCGAGCGCATCCGGACCTCGGTGGGCCAGGCCGACCTAGTGATCAACGGCACGGACGTGACCTCGGGTTCCCAAGACGGGAAGGCCCGCGTCGAAGACGGTCTGAATGAGCTGGTCACCCGCACCTACGTCAACCTGGGCATGCTGGGCGGCAAGGTCTACCGCGAGCAGGACATCGCCGGTTACGCCAATCCTGACAACGCCACGATGGTCGATGACCCCTCGGCGCATGTGCTGTTCACCCCCGGCGAGGAGGTGCTCTCGTGGGTGCTGCGCCGGAAGAAGCAGGGTCAGCAGGTGACAGTCAAGGCGATCGTCGACGACTTCACGACGAAGCCATACGGCTGGGATCTGGCTTCGATCGAGGTGGTGCTCGCCTGGCTGGTGGGCACCTCGAAGGTGACGCTCACGGTTGACGGCAATGCGCTCAAGCGCTCCGAGGTGGCGGCGGCGCTGCGCAACACGCAGAAGCACTCCCACACGGTGGTGGCCCCGCAGCAGACCTTCGATGAGCGCAAGGTCAAGGCGTTCCGCGACTTCTGCCGCGACTTCTTCGACGAGCCGTCGCCGCCCAAGGACCCGTTGGAGTTGGCCCGCCATGGTGCCGACAAGTTGCAGGCCAAACTCACCGAACTGCAGGCGCTCTCCAGCGGGTCGAAGTACCCGTTCGTGGTGGAGCTCGCCGAGCCCGTGAACCTCTTGGCGGAGGTGGTGGGCAAGCCTGCCGAGTGGTACCTGACGGATATCGGCGGGCACATCGACGGGCTGCTGGACGCCAAGGAGAACGTGATCGACCCGATCCAGCAGTTCCTCCACAGCAACCAGCACGTCATCTACGACGAAGCCGCAGCGCTGCTGGCCGCCAACGGCAACAACATCACCTATCTGCCCGACGGCGCCGACGCCGAGGTGCAGCGGCTGCTCGCGGACCCACGGGCCTTCCGCGGCAATGCCATGACCAAGTTGAAGAAGGAGTCCTCGGAACTCGCGGCGAAGGTTGGTCGGGCGGTCGCCGCGGATCGTGACGACGTCGTGGCCGGCATCAACGGGCGCAAGGCCGAGTTGCTGGCCAGCGAGTACTACTTGAATGCAACCGCTGATGCTCAGTCGAGCGTGATGGCGGAGATTGATGCGCTGATCGGGCGGCTGGAGTTGCTCGACCAGATCGCCCTTATCCGGCAGGCGGGCGCCACCTTCGAGGAGGCCACCTACCCGGCGCTGCTCGACCGGCTCGTGGCCAGTGCGGTGCCTCCGGTCAGCGATGAGGATAAGGACGACGACCCCGAGCCGAAGCCGCCTGTCGTCACGACTGTCTCGATCAAAACCATCAAGGTGCCCGGCGGGCATCGGGTGCTGTCGACTCCCGACGACGTGAGGAAGTACACCGACGCCCTGCATGATGCTCTGATCGAGGCCCTCAACAACGGAAAGCGAATCTCGCTCTAATGGAAACCGCGCCGCTGAAGTCCTTCGCCACGTGGGCGCGTACCGCCCTGATCGCCGAGGTGTCTGCCCGGCTCGGGGTGGTGCTGGCGCCGGGCTCGTCCGAGCGAGTGGAACACGCCAACGCCGTGGCCGACCTGGAGCGCGCGATCAAGGCCGCAGGCGGCGGCGAGGCTGGCCGCGCGGCCGTGGCCGAGAAGGTGGCCTACACCTGGTTCAACCGGATCATCGCGCTGCGGTTCATGGATGCCAACGGCTACACCGGGGGTGTCGGGGTGGTGTCACCGGAGCGGGGTAAGACCAGCGGCCAGCCCGAGGTGTTGACCGACGCCAAGCGCGGCACCTTCGACACTGACGTGGTGCGGCCCGCGACCGTCGCCGCCGTAGGTGCCCTGCTCGACGGGACCCGGCGAAGCGCCGACGCGCAGGGGGAGGCTTTCGCGCTGCTGCTGGCCGAGTACTGCCGGCACTGGCACAAAGCGATGCCGTTCATGTTCGAGCGCGAGGGCGACTACACCGAGCTGCTCATCCCGTCGAACTTGCTGGCGGATGACTCGGTGATGTCGCGAGCGGTGGGGGTGCTCACCGAGGAGGTGTGCGCCGACGTCGAGGTGATCGGCTGGCTCTACCAGTTCTACATCTCCGAGCGCAAAGACGAGGTGTTCGCCGGGTTCAAGAAGAACAAGAAGGCGGGTGCTGCAGAGATTCCGGCGGCGACGCAGCTGTTCACGCCGCACTGGATCGTGCGGTACCTGGTGGAGAACTCCGTGGGCCGGCTGTGGATGCTCAACCATCCGGAGTCGAACCTGATTGAGCAGATGGATTACTACATTGCTCCGGTTGATGAGGAGACGGACTTCCTCAAGATCGGCAGTCCCGAGGAACTGACCGTCATGGACCCGGCCTGTGGGTCCGGGCACATGCTGACTTATGCCTTCGATCTGCTCTACGCGATCTACGAGGATGAGGGGTACGCGCCGTCGGCGATTCCGGGGCTGATCCTCAACAACAACTTGCACGGCACAGAGATCGACCAACGCGCCGGCTCCCTGGC
>JAUPKO010000094.1 GCA_030837395.1 Actinomycetota bacterium
CTGCGCCACGTGGGCAACGGCGCTGGTGAGGGAGGCTCCTGGGACCCCATCCCCCCGGACGCCTACCGGCACCAGGTCGAGGGCGAGGCTGTCGTCTCGCTCGGTGGCCAGCCGACCTACGACGCGGCCCGGGTCGTCCTCACCGACCCGGCCGTGGGGGCGGTTGCCTCGTCCGGGGTGCCGATCACCGACGGGTGCCCGGCATGACCAGGCGGGCCCTCGGCCGGTGCCTCACCCCCGAGCACGACGACCGGTCCCGGCTCCCCCAGTACGCGGCCCGACGAGCGGTGCGGCTGGTGTCGGTCCTGCACGAGCACCGTGGCCCGGTGCTCGACCAGGGCAACCTCGGCGCCTGCACCGGGTACGCCGCCGCGCAGCTGCTCAACTGCGCGCGGCACGTGGATGCCCGGGGCGGGACCCTGCTGGACGCCCGATGCGCCGACGCCCTCTACTCCCGGGCCACGTCCCGGGACTGGTACCCGGGCGCCTGGCCCGGCATCGACACCGGATCGAGCGGATTGGCCGCCGCGAAAGCCGCCAAGGACCTCGACTTGATCCCCCGGTACGGGCATGCCCTCGGGCTCCAGCACACCCTCGCGGCGCTCGCCCTGGACCCGGTGTCGATCGGCATCCCTTGGCACCCGTCCATGGACGAGCCGGGCCCTGACGGGCTGCTGACCGTGGACACGGACGTCGAGGCCGAGGGCGGGCATCAGCTCGTCGGCATCGGCCTGGACGTCGAGCGGCAGATGGTCCGGCTCCTGAACTCCTGGGGGCCCTCCTGGGGCGACGCCGGGACGGCTCTGATCCGGTGGTCCGATCTCGGACGGCTCCTCCAGCTGGGCGGGGACGTCACCGTGCTCGGAGCCGCAGCATGACCCGCCTCACCGGGGTCGAGCTCGACGGCACGATCTACGACGTGGGGGACGGCGGGACGCTCACGGCCAGGGCGACGCCGGACCCGACTCCCGACCCTGACCCGCCGGCAGGCGGTCGGCAACTGTCCGTCTACATCAAGATGTGGCGCTCGCGTCTGCCGCGTCTGTCTGCGGTCCCGGCGCCGGTCAACGAATTGCGGCTTGCGTTCTTGCAGGGCTCACCCCCTGCCCTGCCAGGGTGGGGGTCGCAGGACGAGGCCGGGGTCATCGCGGACTGCCGGACCCTGCGGGGCCGTGGCGTGGCCGTGACAGCGTCGGTCGGCGGGAAGGACGGCCGGATCGACACCAGGTCGAGGGACGCGTTCGTTCGGGGCGTCGCGGCGCTGCACGCCCGGATCGGCCTGGACCGAATCGACTGGGATGTGGAGGCTTCCGCTCTGCGGGCCGATGACGTCCTCGCGATCTCCCAGACCCTCCACGACCAGCACGGCATCAGCTGCACGATGGCGCCCAACGGTTCCAACGTCTCGACGTACCTGCCGGTGGCTGTCGAGCTCTACCGGCGCGGCCTGCTCGTTGCCTACGGGCAGCAGTTCTACGACGCCGTCGTCCTGCTCGGCACGCCCGACCCGCGCAATACGGGCACTGCGATGGGTCGTATCGCGCAGGCCGTCAAGTCAGGGCTCCCGCCGTCCGTGATCCAGGTCGGGATGATGGTCGACTCTGACTCGCGGCACTGGACGATCGACACGTGCGTCTCGCACATGACCGCGATCGCCCGTGAGTGGCCGGACATCGGCGGCGCCTACCTGTGGAGCGAGAACCACAGCGAGGTCGCGGAGTGGGCTCGGCGGGTCGGGGCCGTCCTCGGGATGGCCTGACCCGCTGTCCGGCGGTCACGGTCCGGAGCGCCGGCGGGTATGGCCCGTAGCACACAACATGATCGGGGCCTCCCGTAGCGGGAGGCCCCGATCACTGCTGTGTTTGGGGCCCGCGCCGGTGCGCTGGCCTGGCATAGGACGCACCGACGCGGGGGTTCAGGGTCGCTCGCAGACCCGGGCCAAGCTTGCGAGAACGGTGACGGGCCGCCCCTTATGGGTGAGCTGGTGCAGCCCCGCGACTGGATCGAGGCCGTCGAACAGGGCCTCGATCTCCGCCGTCGTGCGGGCCCGGAACGGAACGGCAGCAGTCGAGTACTCCTCGACTGCTGCGCGGACCGCCTCGCCCAGCGGGCCTTCGTCGTCCCACGTGTGGCTGATGGCCACCAGTGACCCGGGGGCCAGTCGCGCGGTGAGCGCGTGCACGATCTGGCTGGCTGTCGGATCGTCAGGTTTCGTTGGATCGTCCGTCACGAAGTGCAGGGCCGCGATCAGCAGCAGGCCGACCGGACGAGTGAGGTCGAGGAGCCCCTGTGCCTCGACTTGGTCGAGGATGTCGCCCGGCCTCGTCATGTCGCCATCCAGCATGTGCACGCCGCCGGCGCGCATCAAGGCGCGCCCGTGGGTGAGGACCACGGGATCGTTGTCGACGTACACGACTCGGCAGGAGGGGTCCACGCGCTGGGCGACATCGTGGACGTTCGGGCTGATGGGGAGCCCGGCCCCGATGTCGAGGAACTGGCGGATGCCAGTCCTCGCCATGTAGGCAACTATGTCGACCATGTAGGTGCGGTTCGCCTTCACGGCGGCGACGATCCCCGGGTGTTCCCGGGCGACGGCATCGCCCACGGCCCGGTCGGCGGCGTAGTTGTCCTTCCCGCCGAGCCAGTAGGCGTACACATACGCTGGCGTCGCTTTGCCTGCTTCGGCGACCTGCTTGGTGCGGACGTCTCCCGGTTGCCACGGGTCAGTCATCGGTATCCCCCTCATCGCTGGCGGTCCCATGGCTGGAGGCTCACGGCCGTGGGGCGGCCTCTGGTGATGAGTGCCCGGTAGGTGACTCTGAGGAGCTGTCGGGAAGGCCGCGTCTTAAAAATACTGCGGTAGCGCGGTGAATAGGCACGATTTCGTCAGAAAAGGTGTTGTGGGCGCTGAGTCTGTTGTCGTACTTACGGTATGGGGTGAACTGTATTTCGGGTACTGGTGTGCGTAGTTGCGTAGTTGCGGAACGCCGTGGCTGCTTGCATGCGCAGGGGACAGAGAGACAGGATGCGCGCATGTCTCCTGGATTGGTGATCTCCACCGTGAACCTCAAGGGAGGGACGGCCAAGACGACGTCGACGGCGTTCCTCGCGCACGCGTTCGCCGAAGCCGGGCTGTCGGTGCTGATCATCGACGCCGATCCTCAGGGGTCGCTGCAGCGGTGGTCAGATTCCGCGCACCGGGCGGAGGACGGGCAGGCCGGGCCGCGGTGGACGATCCCGGTGGTCGGGATGCCGGTGCGGACTTTGCACGCGCAGCTGCCCGGGATCGTGGGTGATCATCAGGTGGTGCTCATCGACACTCCCCCGCTGGAGGAACAGCGTGGGGTTGTGATGTCTGCTCTGCGGGCTGCGTCGCACGTGGTTGTCCCTGTCGCTCCGACGCCCGTGGAGGTGGAGCGTCTGGACGCGGTCCGGCAGACGATCGTCGATGCGGCGGACCTGCGGCCTGATGGGCGGTCACCGGTCGCTGCGGTGCTGCTGACTCGGACGGTGCCGCAGGCTGCGTCCACGGCCGCGTGGCGGGCCGCGATGGTGTCGACGGGCTGGCATGTCCTGGGCGCTGAGGTGGGCCGTCTGGAGCGGTTCGCGCAGGCTTATGGGGATCCGATCGTTCGGGCCTGCGACACGGCCTACGGGTATGCGGTGACCGAGCTGCTTGACATGGAGGTCCCGGCGTGACCCCGTCCAAGGCCGAGGAGATCGCGGCGAAGATGGCGCGGATGAGTTCTGCGGCTACAGCGCCACCGTCGGGTTCTGACGTCCTACCGTCGGATGAAGCGCCGGTTGTGGAGATCCCAGACGTGGTCATCGTCCGGGATGAGGCACCCGAGGAGCAGGCCCGACGTCCGGCGTCTGCTCGACGTACGGCGACGACCCGGGCCCCGGCGAAACCGCGGACCTCGAGCGTCAAGCTGTCTCTGGCCCTGTCCCCCGCCGAGCACCGGAAGCTGCTCCAGCTCGGCATCACATTCGCCGGCAAGCTGGGGACGTCCAGGGTCTCGAACCAGACGATGCTTCACGCCCTGGTGGTGTTGTTGCTGGAGAACCCGAGCATGCAGTCAACGGAGCTGGAGGAGGTGGAGACCCTCCAGCAG
>JAUPKO010000872.1 GCA_030837395.1 Actinomycetota bacterium
GATCGAGCAGCGGACCGGGTTCCGCCTGACCACGCCCGTACGTGCCGTCGTCGAGACCGCCGCCGCCGGCGCCGACCAAAACGTGGACGACGCCGCTGTCGCCGAGATCCAGGAGCGCGGGCAAGCCACCCGCCGCCACCTCCTGGTCGCAGCCGGCCGGCTCGGACCCCGCGCCGAACTCGGGATCGAACGAGCGCTGAGAGCACTCGCGTGACCCCCCGCTACCAGGACGCCTCAGCACTGCGCCGCGCCCTGGAGGACCGCCTACGCCAGCTGTCCGCCGAGCTCGGCCACGACCTGACGCGCCAACGCCGGCTGGTGGTCTTCGACCGGCTGGCCGCCAGGCTCTCCGCCGATCCGACGAGCAACTGGATCCTCAAGGGCGGGGCGGTACTGGAGTTCCGACTACGAGACCGCGCACGAATGACCAAGGATCTCGATCTGGCGACCCGCCTGGACCATCCGGACGGCGCCGAGGTCCGGGACCTGCTCATCGACGCCTTGTCGGTCGACGCCGACGGCGACCGGTTCGTCTTCAGAGTCTCCCACCCCACTCCCCTTGCCCCCGACACGAACGACCGCCCCGCCTGGCGCTTCTCGGTCCAAGCGCTGCTCGCAGGCAGGACCTTCGCCTCGATCCGTCTGGACGTCGCAGCCCGTGGGGACGAACTGGCCCACACCGAACTGCTCCCCCTGCCCAACGCCCTGGCCTTCGCCGGACTACCCCCCAGAAGCATCGAGGCCGTGGACCGGCGCCAGCACTTCGCCGAGAAGCTGCACGCCTTCACCCGCGACTACGGCGACCGACCCAACACCCGCGTCAAGGACCTCGCCGATCTCATCCTGCTGATCGAGACCCAGCTGGCTCCTGACCCGTCATTGGTAGACACCGTCCGGCATGTCTTCACCGTGCGCGCCACCCACCCCGTGCCGGTACAGATCGACGCCCCTCCCCCATCCTGGGAAACCCTCTACCCCGGAATCGCCCACGACCTGACCCACACGCCCACCGACCTCAACTCCGCTCTGGCCCTTCTGCGCTCTTTCTGGGCCGAAGCCCTGACCACCGACCATGAAACGGATCACTGACATGACGCCCCCCGTCTCGACGGCGCCTACCACCTCGCGCAGCAAACTCGCCGGGACCATCAAGACCGCCCGCGACATCATGCGCAAGGACGCCGGCCTCAACGGCGACCTCGACCGGCTGCCCCAACTGTCGTGGCTGCTGTTCCTGAAGGCGTTCGACGAGCGGGTAGAGAAGGTCGGAGCCGCGCTCAACTCGTCATACCGACCCGCGCTCGAGGACAAATACGCCTGGGACGCCTGGGCGGGGAACCCGGACTTCACCGGCCCCGATCTGCTGACCTTCGTCGAGGACGACCTCCTCCCCTACCTGCGAGAACTCGCCGGACATGGCCCGAACGACCCCCGCAACGTCATCTCCACCGTCTTCAAAGAGATCCACAACAGGATGCTCTCCGGGGTCTTGCTCCGCGACCTGGTCAACACCGTCGATTCCATCGGGTTCGAGTCCAGCGACGACATCCACACCATGGCTTTCGTCTACGAGTCGATCCTCAAGGAGATGCGCGACGCCGCGGGCGACTCCGGGGAGTTCTACACCCCACGGCCGGTGATCCGTTTCATGGTCCAGCAGTCGTTCCTCAAACTCGGGGAAGCCGTCCTGGACCCAGCCTGCGGAACAGGGGGGTTCCTCGCCCAAGCCTACGAGGACCTACAACCATTGGCCGACAGCACCATCAAGCGCGGCCAACTGCACCAAAACCTGCGTGGAATCGAGAAGAAGTCTCTCCCCTATCTGCTCGGCAGCATGAACCTGCTCCTGCACGGCATCGAAACCCCACGCCTGGTCCGCGACAACGCGCTCATCCGGATGCGGACTGAGAATCAGCAGGCCCACCGCGTCAACGTCGTTCTCACCAACCCCCCCTTCGGCGGTGAGGAGGAGGAGTCCGTCGTCAAGCTCTTCCCCAAACCGTTCCAGACCCAGGAGACGGCGTGGCTGTTCGTCTACTCGATCCTGGACATGCTCAAACGCGGTGGGCGCTGTGCCATCGTCCTGCCCAACGGCAGCCTCTTCGGTGGCGGGGTCGGCGCCAGAGTCAAGGAGAAGCTGCTCAAGGAGTGCAACCTGCACACCATCGTCCGACTCCCGCAAGGAGTCTTCGCCCCCTACACCCAGATCCCGGCCAACCTGCTCTTCTTCGAAAAGACCGGCCCGACCCGTGACATCTGGTTCTACGAAATCCAAACACCTGACGGACGACGCGGATACACCAAGACAAAGCCCATGCGCTTCGAAGAATTCGACAGTTGCGTACAGTGGTGGGGAGGCAAGGATCGGGAGGCGCGTGAAGCTGGCGAATATGCCTGGATGGTTCCTGCCAACACCGTCAAGACCAACGGTTTCAACCTTGATGTACCCAACCCCCACATTGGTGATGAGCTCGCGCATCGCTCACCTGAAGAACTTATCGACGATCTCATCAAGACCGAGAAGGACATCCTCGGCCTGCTAGAAGGCCTCCACTCTCAGGTCGGGAACATTTAGTGGCGGCCCAGGAGGTACGACTCGGAGACGTACTTGATCTTGAGCGGATCCCAGTGGAGATTGATGACACTACAGAATACACACAGATCGGAATCAGGTCGTTCGGGCGAGGAATATTCCACAGAGATCCCTGCCGCGCCGAAGGATTGAGCAAGCTGCGCTACTTCCATGTCAACCCGGAGCGACTCGTCATCAGCAACATCATGGCCTGGGAGGGGGCCATTGCACTGTCAGGCGAGGCCGAACAGGGATGTATCGGGTCCAATCGATTCCTGAGCTACAAGGCCATAGGTGAAATTGACCTCGGCTACCTTGACTACTACTTCCAGAGTGCAGCAGGACGCGATGCCATCCGCAGCGCCTCGACCGGCACCGTTACCCGAAATCAAACTCTGTCAATTCATGATTTCGAAAACCTGCGAGTGCCTGCACCGAATCTTACGGAACAACGCCACCTCGCTACCGAACTCGGCCGCGCATTCGATTACTCCCGAAAGATTTCTGATCTACTAACGAAAGCAGGCGAGCTACGCGACAGTCACCTCGACTCCATACTGTCAACCATAGAGCACCATGTCATTCTTTCGGAACTTCTCACACCTCAAGCGGATTTTGTACGCGTTGATCCAGGCAGTCACTATCGAGTCGCTGGAATATACAACCGAGGCCGCGGCCTCTTCGAACGCCCTCTTCTTCCTGGCTCCGACACGAAGTATTCGCGGCTGAACCGACTCCATCACGGCCAATTTGTCTATAGTAAACTCTTTGGCTGGGAGGGATCGTTGGCAGTGGTTGGGCCAGAATTTGATGGAATCCATGTATCTCACGAGTTCCCAACGTTCGACATTGATACCGCACGCGTGGATCCCACATACTTCTCCCATGTGGTGAGATGGCGAGGCCTGCATAAGAGATTGGCAGATCAAGGAACAGGAATGGGCTCGCGACGACAGCGCGTCAATGTGGACAACCTTCTGGCCACCCGTGTCCCCCTCCCCCCCATGCCTCAGCAAGAGTTGCTCGGACGCACGCTTTCGACTGTGGTGCGATCGCGTGACCTCGGAGCAAGCCGGGAGGCCAAGCTAAGGACGCTCCGGTCACGCCTGCTAGACGCCGCGTTCGGCGGGAGCTTGTAGGGCAGGGACGCGTCGCCAGGCAGCGTCCGTCACGACCACATGATCGAGGAAGCGCAAGCCGACCGCGTCGGCGGCTTCAGCAAGCCGTGCGGTGACTCTGCGGTCACGTTCGCTGGGATCGACGCAGCCAGAGGGGTGGTTGTGAGCCACGCCGAACGAGGCGCCCCCAGCGGCGAGGACCAGGGCCAGGACGTCCCGCACCGGCAGCAGACTGCGGTCGGCGGAGCCTTCGGTGAGCAGCGCCGTCCGCAACACGCCGCCGGCGTTGTCGCACACCACCACGACCACCCGCTCCTTGCGCAGCCCTCGCAGGAGGGGCGCGGCCACGGCCGCCAGGTCCGCAGAGGAGGTCACCCGCAGCCAATCGTCATCCGCCGGGGAAAGCACCCGCCGTCCGAGCTGGAAGGCGGCGGTCACGCGCGCGGCCTTGGCAGGTCCCATCCCCGGAAGCCCCACCACCAGCTCGTGTGGATCGGCGCGCGACAACTCGTACAGGCTGCCGTACCGAGCGATCAGCCGCGCGGCCAACTCGACGGCGTCGCAACCACCAATTCCTGAGCCGAGCACCAGCGCGAGCAGTTCGCGGTCGGCGAGGGCTTCCGCGCCTCTCGCCAGGAGGCGTTCGCGCGGTCGGTCTTCTGCTGGTAGGTCCTTGACCCGCATCTGTGGCTCCGGCCTTTGACTCGCGGTCAGTCCGCCGAGTCCCGATCCCTGGGCTCATCGGGATCTAGGTCGGCGTCCGGCTCGGCGTCCTCCCCCGTCGCCGCGTGGTCGCGGCCGCTGTCCGCGAGGAGACCGAGCAGGTCGATCAGCCGGGCGTGCACCGTCTCGGACCGTGCCAGGATGAACGCGTCATAGTCGTCCCGGAGCGCCGCCTCGAACGCCACGTCATCGACCAGACACGTGGCCAACCGGCGTCGGATCGCGTCCGTGCCCTCGGTCTCGCACAGGTCCTTGAGGTAGTCCGACGGGGCCCTGTCACTCACCCACAGGTTGGTCACCGAGCTGAGCATGATCAGGTTCGCGCAGACGTTCGCCGCCGCCCCAGAGGCACCATGGGCGCGGAGGAAGGCTCGGGGGAAGAAGTGGTGGAACTCCTTGTCGTTCTGCCAGGCCAGGGCCTTGTCGACGTCGATCCGTTGTCCCGTCCGCAGGTCCAGTGGCTCCGCGTAGGCCAACAGCAACGCCAGGAGCTTGCTCGGGGCATTCGTCCGCCGGAACGGGCTGCGCCGCCACAACACGCTGCGCGGCGCCCCCGAACCCGTCTCGATCTCCGCCGTCCGGCCCTGCGCGAAGGCCGCCACCGCGAGACGGTCCTCCTCCATCTGGGCGGCGTTCCACCCCTTGAAGTACTCCCCGCTCGCAGTCAGCCAGAACCATCGGTGGACGGCGGCGTACTGGTCTGCTGTGGGCTGTGGGACCTGGCGGAACACCTCGGTGAGGACCGCAAACTGGTTGTAGTACGGCAGCGACTCCGCCCGGGGTGCGCGAACCTGGGTGCACAGGAAGTCAACCGCCTTGCGCGCGCCCACAGCGGCCGAGGCAACGGCACTCTTGAGCGCGTCCCGATCCAGCTCCCTCAACCGGTTGATGTCGTTTCGGGAGAAGCCGAACCCCGCCCCCGCCGCAATGGTCCGCAACATGGTCTTCGCGTCGACGCGTCCGTACCGCTTGCCGTCGAGAACCAGCAGCAGAGTCTCAATCTCGTCCTTGAGGTCGAACTCCGGGCTCCACGTCGCGGCCCTGGCAAGGTCCACGATGGTCAGGTCGGTCCCGGTGCTGTTGATCCGTTCGAAGACCTTCGCCACCTCGCTGGACGGCATCTGGTGCAGGGTGACCACGGGAACCTGGTAGTTGCTGAATCGGGTGAACAGCTGTGTTGCACGCTGCTTCAACTCGGGTGTGGCCATGGCTGAAGCGCGTTCGAAGTACTCCGGTGGTTCGGTGAACAGTCGCATCGGCATCACCTGCGGGGGAACCGGATCGCTGCCCCTGAGATGACAGAACTGCTGAAGCTCCAAGTCGTACCCGATGTTCCACTTGCTGTCCGGATCCGAGTCCGGGTGCCAGTGCAGCGTTCCGACGATGCTCGCCAGCCGCTGCTGACCGTCGATGATGTAGTTCACGGGGTAGCCGTGCCGTGGAGGATCCACCGAGAGGCCGCCCAGGGTCTGCTCGCTGGCCAGTTTCTCTGTCGTCTGCCACAGCAGCACGCTGCCGATCGGGTAGTTACGAGCCACCGAGTCCAGCAGGTAAAGGATCTGTTCCGGCGTCCAGACGAACCCCCGCTGGAACTTCGGCAGGACGATGTCGCCGGTCAGCACGCGGTTTGCCAAGCTCGCGATCCGCGTGATCGTGGGCTCGGGGTCCTGGACCCCCTGGGTTGCCCGAGTCACCACGATGAGGCCGCCTTCCTCCGTCTTGCCCCGATCGTAAAGGGCTGGCGCAATGAGTCCCACACGCACGCAGCGCGCTGTGGACAAGCACGCTGGCAAGGGGAGCCGACCGCGGCTGGACCTGGGTCTGCCCGCCGCCATGCAATGACGGCCGGGGTACCCGGCGCCCCCTTCCCCGCCACCAACCCGAGGGACAGACCCCGTCGCAACGACCCCGCCCGTGCCTGAACCAGGCTCCCAGCCCTTGGGCCGAGGATGTTTACTACCAGCCCGATCAGAAGCTGGCGGCCGAGACCTACATCACACCCAAGTCACCTTAGAGGGCGCCAGGGTCCGGCGAAGTCTGCCCACATTGCCCCGCCAAAAGGTCTAGAGCCACTCGCAATAGTGGCTCTGATCTGCGGTTTTGCCAGTGGAGGTACTGACCGCCTACTCGCACACCCCACCATCCACTGACCTGCAACGTTAGGCGACAGCTACCGCTCGGGATCCGCGAGACGCGAGGGCTGATCGACTAACGCTCTTGGAACACACAAGATCGTTTCGGTGAGCAGGGTCCCGAAACGATCGTCTCCACACA
>JAUPKO010000873.1 GCA_030837395.1 Actinomycetota bacterium
CCATGATTGCAATGGCAAGATACGGATGCGAACGGTCCCGCCGACCTGAGTTACCACCATCGACCGCCATGGCACGACGATAGCGGCTCGCGAGGATCGCGGGATATGCGTTGAGGCCGGGGCGCGGATCTGCTGCACGACGGCAAACGCGGGAGGTCGCCCACACCCGAGGACTCCCGGGCCCCGCTTTGGCTACGCTCGTCCCGCCGGACCAGCTGGACGGCACGAGAGCGACAAGCGGGGTGGGTGTGAACACGGCGTCCGTGGGAGATCAGTCCGCCTCGGCGCATGCCGCGGAGAAGGCCGACATCGGCCTGGTATCGGCCATCAGCGTCGGCGTCGGCGGGATGATCGGCGCCGGCATCTTCTCGATCCTGGGCGTGGTCGCGAGTATCTCCGGCTCCGCGCTGCCCATCTCGTTCGCAGTGGGCGGGGTGGTCGCGATCCTGGCCGCCTACAACTACGTGCAGCTGGGGAAGGCGTTCCCCAGCGTCGGCGGCGCGGTGACGTTCCTCGTCAAGGGTTTCGGCATCGGGATTACCGCCGGCACCCTCAACATCTTCCAGTACTTCGCCTACATCATTGCCATCGCTCTATATGCCACCGGCTTCGCGGCCTATGCCGACACCTTCATCGACCTGCCACCGAAGGTGTGGGCCGTCGCAGTCGTGGTCGCTTTCACTCTCGTCAACTTCCTGGGTAGCCGAATAATGGGCCGCGCCGAATCCGTGATCGTCATCATCAAAGTAGCGATCCTGGTGGTGTTCGTGGTCGCCGCAGTCGTCGCGCTGAACCAAGTTGGTGAACAGCGATTGTCGCCGTCGCACTGGTCGAGCCCGATGAGCACCCTGGTCGGAGCCGGCATCGTCTTCGTCGGATACGAGGGATTCGGGTTGATCACCAACGCGAGCGCGAACATGAAGCGCCCCACCTGGGAGTTGCCCCGCGCGATCTACATCAGCGTCGCGATAGTGATCGTCATCTACATAGCTGTCGCGATCGGGGTCGTGGCCAACGTCCCGCTGGAGCAATTGAAGGGATTGGGCGACTCCGCGCTCGCGGTCGCCGCCAAACCCTCCCTGGGTCAAGTCGGATTCACACTGATTGCCATCGCAGCACTGCTGTCCACTGCATCCGCGGTCAACGCCACTCTCTTCGGATCGGCCAATGTCGCCTACCAGATCGGGAAGAACGGCAGCCTGCCGTCGGCCTTCACGCGCAAGCTCTGGGGGCGGGATGTGGAGGGCCTGTTCATCACAGCAGCCCTTGTGCTCGTGTTCGTTCTCATCTTTCCGCTCAGTGCAGTGGCATCGATGGGCAGCGCCGGATTCCTGATCGTCTATGCGGCCGTCGGCGTCGGACACCTGCGGATTCGGAGCCAGACAGGAGCCAAGGCCTGGCCGATTTTCGCCTCGGTCGTCACCTGCATCGGGCTTTTCGGCGTTCTCTTCGCGCACATGGTGACGACCGCTCCGACGTCCGCGATCGCCCTTGCCGTCACGCTGCTGGTCAGCCTGCTCATCGAGGTGGTCTATCGGCGGCGCACCGGTCGAACCTTCCACCGCATGCTCGATCGGCACGGGCAGGAACCAACTGCGCAACCCGAACGGCCCTGACCCTGCCGTCTCGCACGCGTCGGGCACAGCCTCTGGCCACGGCGGATGGGCAGACGCCACTCACCGCGGTGGGGCTGGCCCCGGTTGGGGTAGCCCGCACCGCGGTGAGTAGCGGGGTGGGGATCCTTCGGCCGTGTGGCTATTCGGCCATGTAGGCGACTGCGCTCTTCTGGGTCAACACGATTCCGGCCTGGTTCACCGGTTGCCCCATGAGTTGGTAGGCAACGTAGGCGTCGCAGGTTGAGGAGTCGGCCGAATCGGTGTCATAGGGCCCGTTCAACTCCGATGACAGCCCACCGGGGTGTGCTTCGAACGAGACTTTCGGACCACCGAGTAGCGCGGCGTTGTGCAGGTAGTAGTACCGGTCGACCCTCGAGTTGCCACCCTCGATGTAGCCCGTCCAGCACTCCGTCGGATTCGATGGCGAGGTGTCGGTGGTCCACACGACGGGCCGCTCGAGTGCGGTGGTCCAGTGCCAGCCGTCGATTCCGGTGTCGGGGGCGACTTTTCGCAGCCGATCGGCGACAGTCGTGGCCTCGGGGACCTGCCTCAATGCGGTGTTGAGTTTGGCCATGTCGGCGTTGGCCGGCAGGTGCCAGCCTGGGTGGTCGGCCACGATCGCGGTGATCTTGCTGGTGCCCAGTTGCGCACCCTCGGCGTTGATCGGGAGCCAGTTGATGTTCCCGGGGATCGGGCTGCCGTCCGGGTCGCTCGCAATCGGGTTGAAGGCGGTCGAGCCGAGGGTGGAACCGCTGGTGGTGTCGATGATGACGCTGCTCGGGATCGGCGCGGGGAGGTTCTTCTCCTCGTCGGCGCGGTTCTTGGTGTAGGTGGCGGCGTCGGCGCTGTACAGCTGGTCGAAGCCATTCAGCTTGTCGTACTCCAAGATCAGCCTGGTCGCGGCAGCCTCTTGATCTGCCAGTCCCAGGTACAGCTTCTTCAGCAACACCGAGTCGCGTTCGGTGACGTAGCCCTTGTCCATCATCACCTTGCCCGCCACCTTCAGCGCCGACTGAAACCCGCTGTTGGGCATCAGCAGTTTGTGCTGGTTGGTGGGGATCTCCGCGATCCGCGCGGCGACGAAGTTCCGCTTGAACTCCTTCTTCGCCTGATCGAGCGTGGTGTGTGCTGCGGTGGGGTCCGCGCCCTTGGCCTTGGCTTCTTGCAGCGCGATCGCCGCATCGATGATGGGCAGGAAGTTCCTGTCATAGACGGCGCTGACGGCGGTGTTCATCCGCGACAGGTCCGTCATCACGGTGTCCGATTCGGCGAGATGGATCTCGCTCTGCACCGCGCTGATACTCGACTCGACCGCGGCCAGTTGACCCTGGATGTCGGTGAGTTGGCCCTTCATTTTTTGCAGTGCCTCAGCGGTGGCGGCAGTGGCGGGGTCCGGTCCGGCGAGGAGGTCGAACAGCAGGCCGAAGGCTTCCGAACCTCCCTCGAAGACGATGCCTTCGGCGAAGCTCTCGGCGAGTTGTCCGACTCCCCATTCGGCTGCGCGCTCGGGGCTGGCGGCATGGGCAGGTGAGCCGGTCGACACCGTGGCGCCGGCCACCACGGCGAGTGCGACGACGCCCATAGCCGCTGAGCGCCCACGCCTACGGGTGCGGGCGCCCGGTGACGGCGAGGCAGCGTCGACTCGAGGGCCGCCAGCTGACTGCTCCTGCGACGGGTCAAGGTTGGCTCGCATGTTCACTGTTCCTCCTGTTTTTGTTTTCACAGTTGGTAGTGTTCCCGTTTCAGCGACCGTTATACCTTTCAGTAGTAATGTGATCTCGACCCCACGGCCCTCCCGGCGGCGAGGAGGTGCTCGACTGCGTTCCTGCAACTCGGTTGGACGAGCGGAGCGATCCCTGGCTGGGACGGGCAGGGAACCTGATCCTGCCCAGGACGTGGCAGAACCGACGCCGCGCGGCAGTCAGGCAGTCCCCCGTCAAAGCACACCTCGAGCCGTGCCTGGCAATCATGGTCCAAGGAGGGCGAGGGGAACGACGGCAATCCCGTCGGTGCGCCGGTATGCACGGGGCCCAGTGTTGATGACGACGGAGTTGACCACTCGATCACCCAACCGCTGGCGAAGCCACTGCAAGTGTCGGACATCCGCACTGGTGACGGTGTCGGACAGCTTGACCTCGATCGCGGCGATGCCATTGCCGACAGCTTCGACGATGAGGTCGACTTCGCTGCGGCCGTCTCGCGTCCGCAAGTGGGATGTTCGAGCCTGGCACGCCTGAGCAAACACTCGAACACTCAAGGCGGTCAATGACTCGAAGAGAGCGCCCAGGAAGGGTCCATCGCGTGTGACCCACTTCTCCTCTGGCAGGCCTGCAATTAGCTGTGCACGACCGACGCCAACTAGGCGAGCAGCGAGCGCCGGGTCGGCGAGATGGTGCTTGGCCGCCAGGCCCAGTTGGCGCAAGTGATTGTTGGTGGGCGCCCAGGCCGGAAGTTCGTCGATAATGCGCAGGTTGGATAGCACGTCTAGATACGGCGCGACGGTGCTGCGCGCGGGCTTCTGCTGCTGACCCGGTGTCGCCGCATTACGAATCTTCTCCCACTGGGTCGTTGTGGCGGTCGTGGCCGCATAGGCGGCCAGCCAGGCTCGAAGCGTCGCGGGTCTGCGAACCGACAAACCTGCTTCGGGAACGTCCCTTTCCACGATTCGATCGATGTATCCGTCGAGTTCGACTGACGCGGCGCCTCCCGGATGGTCGAGGAAGCCTGGAAAGCCGGACGCGAGGATGGCGTCGACGTATTCGCCAAGTCGCATCGAAGAACGGCCGGAAACCCTTGTGTACGGATCCGTGAGGAGCGCGCTGAGGCTGACGCTCGGTTCGCTCTGCCCGCGCTCAGGCAAGGTCATGGGTCGCATTCGCAGAGTGGTGATTCGTCCAGCACCCGAATGGGTGAGCGTCCCGATCGGCGGGGCGGAACCAGTGAGCAAGAAACGTCCGCCGGTCCCGTCGTCGTCTACGGCGCGCTTGACCGCATCCCATACAGCTGGGGCCCGCTGCCACTCGTCAAGCAATACGGGAGGATCGCCTTCGGCGACGGCATCTGGGTCGGCCTCCGCAATCGCTCGCTCGGCGGGTCGGTCCAACCGCCGGACTGAGTTGGCGCGCTGCAGCGCCGTCGCGGTCTTGCCGACACCTTTCGGGCCGTCCAGCAAGATTGCGCTCAGAACCGGAGAGAGTTCATCGAGTTGGGTGTCGATGACTCGACGACGGTATCTGTCCACTACGCAAGGCTACATTGGCTGACAGCCCTACACTACGTCGGCCGATTCTTGAACGCTACATCTGCCGATACCCACAGGGCGCTACGAACCCATCGACACCGTCGGCGACCGTGACTGGCGCGTGGTGTGGCGGGTCGAGCAGGACGAAGTCGGCGACTACCTGATCGATGTCGCGGAGCTGTCCGCCGTCGGCTACCGCAAGGACAGCGAGGTCTACGCGGAGATCAGCCAACGGATCACGCACGCTGGCCCCGCACCCAAGGCGAATGCGCTCTCCGAGGTACTTGAGATTCTCGCCAAGCAGTCCCGTGACCTGACCGTCACCCCAGAGACCGCCACACCCGAACCGGTCCCGAAGTGGTTGACCGAAGCCCTGCTCTACGTGGTCCGCATCCCCTCCTCCCGGGTCGAGCGGATGAGCCTGGACGAGGCCGAGAAGTCGTGGACAGACCACATCTCAGGGACGGGCAGGGGCGTCTAGCTGTTCAGGCCCGAGCGAGGTCCACGAACCTGCTGTAGTGGCCCTGGAACGCGACCGGGATGGTGCTGGTCGGGCCGTTGCGGTGCTTGGCGATCATGAAGTCCGCCTCGCCTGCCCGGGGGGATTCCCGCTCATA
>JAUPKO010000874.1 GCA_030837395.1 Actinomycetota bacterium
CACCTGGGTGACGCGCAGCCCCGCCTCGGCCGCCACGCCGTTGGTGATCACCGGCCTGGTCAACGGCACCACCTACAACGTGCGCCTGCGTGCCATCAATCCGCTGGGGACCGGTCCGGCCTCGGCGGCGGTGGCGGTGCAGCCGAAGACCGTGCCGGGGCCGCCCACAGTGACGTCGGTGACGCCAGGACCCGGCAGCGTGACGGTGGTGTTCGAGCCGCCGTCAGAGACCGGGGGTGTGCCGATCACCAACTACCAGTGGACCGTCAACGACGGAGCGAGCTGGAACAGCCGCATCCCTGCCTCGACCGCATCGCCGCTGGTGATCAGCGGCCTGACCAACAGCATCCACGCGAAGGTGAAGCTGCGTGCCGTGAACGCTGCGGGCGCCGGGCCCGCCACAGCCACGGTCACGGTAACGGTCGGATCGATACCTGTGGGATCACGCCCGGGCTCGGTGGCGATCGCCCCGGACGGGTCCTTCGCCTATGTGACCAACCGTTTGGACAACACGGTCTCCCGCGTGCGCACCGCCGACGATGTGCAGGTGGCCACCATCGGGGTGGGGGCCGCTCCCGGCAGTGTCGCGTTCGCCCCCGATGGCTCGCTCGCCTTCGTGACCAACAAGAACGGGAATACCGTGACCGCGATTCAGACGGCCAGCAACACGGTGAGCGGCACCTATGGGGTGGGGAACACGCCGGTGGCGGCGGCCTTCGCGGTCGACAGCACGTTCGCCTACGTGGTCAACCAGGGTGCGGGCACCGTGACGAAACTGTCGGCGGCCGGTGCCGCCCTCAAGACGATCAAGGTCGGCACCTGGCCGACCGACGTGAAGATGGCCCCGAACGGCACCTTTGCCTACGTTGCCAACGGCTGGGAGCGCACGATCTCCAAGATCGACACGACCACCGATACGGTCGTGGCGACGATCGCGATCGGCACCCCGCAGATCGTCGGCAACCCTTACGCCGGCGGACCCACCCGCATCGCCTTCGCGCCCGACAGTTCCTACGCCTACATCACCAACGACGACGACGCGACGCTCGCCCGGGTCACCACCACAACCAAGACCGTCACCAAACTCGGCTTGGGTGGGACCCCACGCGGGGTGGCGTTTCGACCGGACGGCATCGAGGCCTACGTGACCAACGAGGCCGCGGACACCGTCCTGCGCGTGCGGACGTCGGACACCACGCTGCAGTCGATGATCTTCGTAGGCATGGCGCCGTCGTCGGTGGCCTACGCCCCCGACGGTTCGTTCGCCTACGTCGCCAACAGCGGCGAGCGCTCACTGTCGCGCATCGGCGTGGCAGGTGCGCCGACGGCGCTGGTCGCAACGCCGGGCGACGCCTCGGCGTCGATCGCCTTCGCGCCGCCCGCGAGCGACGGCGGGGCGTCGGTGTCGAACTACAAGTACGCCACCTCAACCAACTCCGGCGGCACGTGGTCGTCCTGGACGGCGCTGTCGCCGGCCGATGCAGCCTCCCCGGTGACGATCCCGGGCCTGGCGAATGGCACGGCCTACCTGGTGAAGCTGCGGGCCGTGACTTCCAACGGCGACGGCACGCCTTCAGAGGCGGTGGCGGTGACGCCGAGGACCGTGCCGACCGCCCCGACCATCACCGCTGCGACTGGTGGCGTCTGGCAGGTGTCCGTGGGCTTCACACCCCCGGCGAGCAACGGCGGGGCGGTGGTGACCACCTATGAGTACTCCCTCGACGGCGGTGCCTGGACGCCGAGGAATCCGGCATCGGCGGCCTCGCCCCTGCTCATCACTGGGCTAGCCGACGGCGCAACTTTGGCCATTCGGGTGCGGGCTGTCAACGCGGCTGGTCCGGGCGCACCATCGAACTCGTATGTGTCGGCCACCCTGCCGCGCCTGGCTGCGCCGACCGGGCTGGCCGCGACCCCCGGAGCAGAGTCGGCCCAGGTCGCCTTCACCGCGCCCCTGGCTCCCCCCGGAGTTCCAGTGACCAACTACAAATTCAGCCTGTCGAGCAATGCCGGTGCGAGTTGGTCGGCCTGGACCGAGCTGTCGCCGGCCGACGCGGCTTCGCCGGTGCTCATCCCGGGGCTCGCTAATGGGACGAGTTACCTGATCAAACTGTTGGCAGTCAATGCCGTGGGCGACGGGGCAGCGTCGACGGCTTCCGCCGCGTTCGTGCCGCGGACGGTGCCTTCGGCCCCCACCGCGCTGGTGGCAACCGCGGGCGACATGTCCGCGTCGGTGACTTTCGCCGCGGGGTCCAACGGCGGTGCGGCAATCACGAACTACAAGTATTCGACGGACGACGGTGCCACCTGGATCACCCGTGCACCGGCCTCGACCGGGTCCCCGTTGGTGATTACCGGGCTCGCCAATGGCACCACCTATCAGGTTCGTCTGCGGGCGGTCAACGCTGCCGGTGATGGAGCCGTGTCGGCCGTCGTGGCAGTCACCCCGACCGCGCCGGTGGATCCGGCGGGGACGGTCTTCGTCCCGGTGGATCCGGCTCGGGTGGCGGATACTCGGACGGCGTTCGGCGGTGGTGGGCCGATCCCGGCGTCGACCTCTCGGGTGCTGTCCGTGGCGGCGAGGCAGGCCGACGGAGTTCCGGTGGTCCCGGCGGGGGCCGCGGCAATCGTGTTCAACCTGACCGTCCCGAACCCCACCGCCGGCGGCCATGTGCGGGTAATGCCCGGCGATGCCGCCACGTTGACAACGTCGTCGGCGATCAACTTCCGGCCAGGGGAGACGATCGCCAATGGGCTGACGGTGAAGATCGACGCCCAACGTCAGATCGCGGTGTACGCGGCGGTCACGGCGGATGTGGTGGTGGACGTGGTGGGCTACTTCGTGCCGGTGGTGGCCCCGAATGCCGCCGAGCCCGAAGGCCCAGCGGCCGTGGCGCCCTTGACGCCGCTGGCCGGCAGGTTCACCGCGGTGACGCCCGTGCGCGTGTATGACGCCCGCAGCAATCCCGCCGGGCCGTTGGCCGGAAATTCTTCCCGCCTGGTGTCGACGGCAACCGCGCAGGATGGCACCAGCCCCGTTGTGCCGTCGGGGGCCGCCGCGGTGGCCTACAACATCACTGTGGTGCGTCCGAGCGAGGGCGGGCACCTGCGGGTGATGCCCGGTGACGTCACCTCCAGCGAAGCGTCGACGATCAACTGGACAATGCCGGGGGACGTGATCTCCAACGGCCTCACCGTGGGGGTGGACGCCGAGCGTCAGCTGCGGGTGTTCAACAACACGTCCCAGCCGGTGACGTTCCTGCTCGATGTCGTGGGCTACTACTCCACGTCGGGGGCGCTGTTCTACCCGGCGGATCCGGAGCGAGTGCTCGAAACCAGGACATCCCTCGGCGGCGCCGGGCCCATCACCACCGGTGAGGCTGGGCAACGCACGGTCAGTGTCGCGACAGCCCTGGCCGGAGGCGCCGAGCAGGTGCCGGTCGGAGCGACTGCGATTGCCTACAACCTGACCGCCACCCGGACCACCTCGTCCGGGCATCTGCGGGTGTGGCCGGCCGGGGCGCCGCTGGTGGATGCATCGACGATGAACTGGCCCGATGCCGGCTACTCGCGGGCGAATGGCACCGTGGTGGCGATCAGCGTCGGGCGCGAGGTCACCATCCACAACGGGTCCACGACCCCGACCGACGCGCTCATCGACACCCTCGGCTACTACAAATAGGTGGCGGGGCGCGCCACCCTTGCCTCGCGTCGGTCAGGTGAAACCGCAGGCACGGGCGTCGCACAGCTGGACGTGGTGGAGCTGGACGCCAGCCACGATCGGATGGACTGGCCGCGTGTGATGCAGACGGCGGGGGAGGCCCGCCGTTGTGTCAGTGCCGCCCCGGGTCCAGGTCCACGAGGTCCAGTTTGAGCTGCTCCTCGGCATCGTCGCCTGGCATGAAGTGCGCCGAGAGTGCGGTGGCACGGTCCACGTCGCCGGCCGCAAGGTGCACCGCGATGGCGCGCGTCAAGTCGTGCTCCCACGCCGGGCCGCCCTCGTCACTGTGGGCCGCGGCGCGGATCTCGAACATGTGGCCCGCATCGCGCGGGAGGTTGCTCATGCTGGTGGCCCGAAGCACCTCGTTCGCCGCCTCCAGGGCCTGGTCCTGCCGCCCCAGGGCGTCGTAGGCGCGGGCCCGCAGCGCGGTCAAGGCCAGGTAAGCCTGCTCGGCGTCCTGCGGTGCATCGGTGGGATCCGGCCACGTCTGGGCAATTTCGAGGACCCGCTCGAAGTCACCGGCAGCCAGGTGGTTGTCCGCCATCCGGACCAGAGCCCATCGCCCCCAATTCACCGCCATGGCGTCGTCGGCCTCGGCGCAGGTGTCGATGATGAGGCGGTTCTGCCGGGCGGCTTCGTCAAAGCGATGGAGCAGGTGCAGCAGGATGGCCCGATCCATGTCGCACTTGAGCGCCGAACGGTCATCGCCCGTGGCGTCGAACAGCACCCTGGCTTCGGTCAGAACGGTCAACGACTCCTCGAAGCGACCCAACTCGGACAACACATCGCCGCGAAGCTGATCGCAGCGGGCGATACCGAACGTGCGATCGTCCTCGCGGTATCGGGCGCGGGCCTGCTCGAGCATGTCCAGCGCTTCGTCATGGTCGCCGCGTTGGATGTGAACCTCCGCCAGGCGCCGCATCGCGTAGGCGTCATCGTCGGTTGTCGAGCTGGTTTTGGCCAGGATGTGGCAACTGGTCGCCAGGTCCATGGCCTGGTCCAGGTTCCCGAGGTAGAGGCAGACCGTGAGCGCGAAGTCGTCGATGACCGCCACATCAGAGGTGAGGCCGAGGGCGCGCATGTGGTTGCGGGCATCACGGCAGGCGGCCAGCGCCTCAGCCTCGCGGTCGAGGAAGTACAACGCTCGGGCTTGCTGGAAGCAGGCGTCTCCGGCCAGGCGCGAGGGCTGTGCCTCCGCCTCGGCAAAGGCACGAGACTCGATGGCGGCCTCTAATGCACCGGCGAAGTCCCCCGAAACGCGCAGCGCGTCGGCGCGACCCCACAGCGCCGCCGCCCGGTCGCTGCCGTCGTTCGGTCCGTCGCATAGTGCGGCCGCTTCGGCATAGGCCTGGGCTGAGGCGGCGAGGTCCTGGGCGCCGAAGAGCGCACCTCCCAGGCGGTACTGCGCCACTCTGGCGAGTCGCTGATCTTCACTGGCAAGCCCGACGGAGGCCGCCTCTTCCAGGAGTGAGGTCGCCTGGCCGTAGTCACGGTCGTCGGCGGCACGTTCGCCGAGTTCCAGCAGCACGGCGGCCCGCTCCGAGCCCTCTACGCTGCCGAGCTGCGCCCAGAGTTCGGCGTTACTGGCCTGGTCGATTTCCTCAGGTGTCATGAGCCCCTCCGTGTCGTTCTGTGTCCGAGCGTACGTGGTGGCGCCTTACCGTGTCTGTGCTGGCGCCGGACTTGGTGAGAGTCACGGTGAGGTTCGTGCTGGCGGTGGCGCGGGCGATCGCGCTCATTTCGGTGTCTGACCTGGGCAAATGAGGTGGCACGGTGGGTGGCCATCAGAGCTTGAGGCGCCGTCCGGGCATCCTTGCGCTGGCCTCTGGGACCAGGCTTTCGCGCGTCCGGGTGCGCTACCGTCACAGTTCATGAGGCCTTACAAGGAGCGGTTCAGCCGCATCGCCGACGAGGGCACCGAAACTGTGGCCGTGGGACCCGTCGCCGGACAGACCAGCCTGCACGCAGTCATCGGCCACGGCCCCTGGGCATGAGGGTCTCGGCGCATGAGTGGTTGTGGCTGCTTCGCGGCCATCTTCGCCATGGGGTGCTCGAACTGCCGCCGCCGGGCAGCACGTGGTTCTCTGCCGCCCGACGGGCACTTGTCGTGGCCACCTTCTTCGCCGCGGGGCTGGCCACCGACACCCTGCACTTGACCATCCTGGCGGCCTTCGGGGCGCTGCAGGTGGGCCTGATGGAGGCTGTCCGGCCAGGGCGGCAATTCGCCGGCGTTCTCGGGCTCAGCGTGGTTTTCATCTCGGTGACCGCCTTTGCAGCGTCGGCCCTTGGCGGTACCTGGTGGGTGCTGCCGCTGGTTGCGGGGCTTGGCTACGTCTACGGCTGTGTCGGTGGCCTCGGGTTCGGGCCGTTGACGGTCTCGTTGGGGGCACTGGCGCTCGGGATCATCTTCGCCGGGATACCGCAGTCGCCCAGGGAGGCGGCCATCGGTGGCGTGTGGGTGGCCTTGGGCGGCTTGACTCAAATGTCCGTGTGGCTGTTGGACTTGCGTCACGAGCGGCACACGTACGTGCGACGGGTGCTGGCGATCAAGGTCGAGTCCCTGGCCGCCATCGCCCGCGGCGGCGTGGTGAATCAGCACGTGGTCGAACGTTCCTTCGCCGCGACCGACCGGGCCCGGGCGGTCCTGGCGACTGCCGGTTTGCCGCCTGCTGAACACGCCGCTTTCGAGGCCCTGCTTGCAGCCCAACTGCACACCATGCGCGCCATGCTCACGTGGCTGGTGTTGCGGCAACCCGGTCTGCAGCCCCGAATGTTGGTGGCGATGCACTTGGAAGCGATCGCCTCATCAGTCAAGTCGGGTCGGCCCATGTCGGCGCAGTGGAGCACGCCGTCGGCGACCATCAGGTTGGAGGATGATCCGCCCTGGCTGGCGACCTTGGCCTTGGGTCACACGCTGGACCACGTGGTCCAGGTGACCGGCGCGCTGGCCCACGGGCGTGGCCGCATGGGTGCCGGTGACGTGAGCGGGGTGTCGCCCCTGGCACAAACCGAAGCGGCCGAGATCCCTATCCTGGGCGGCTTGGGCGCGGAGCCCGAACCGATCCGGTGGCGGACGCTCCTGGCCGCTTTGCGGCCCACCTCGACGGGGGCCACGTTCGGATTTCGGATGGCCGTGGCGTTGGCCGTGGCGGAGTCGATGACCATCCTGGTGTTGATCGGTCACTCGTTCTGGCTGCCGCTGACGGTGGCGTTCATTCTGCGACCGGACGTGGTCAATACGCTCTTTCGTGGTTTGACGCGGTTCGTCGGGAACCTAGCGGCGGTCATTGTCGTACCGACGGTGCTCGTGCTGGCCACTGGCCATAACGCGGTGCTGGTGGCGATTGTGCTGGTGCTCGCGGCCATCACATATCGCTACTTCACGGGCAACTACGCTCTGACCAGTTTCGGTCTGGCCGGGACCGTGCTTGTGCTGGACTCCACGCTCACACCTGACCAGAACCTCTTCTTCACGCGGGTGGTGGCCACAGCGGTCGGTGCCGTACTGGCACTCGCAGTCGTGTTGCTGATGCCCGTGCGTACAGGGCAGGACGGTGGTGCCCGCCTCGCGGCAGTAACCGCGGCCTTCGGTGGGTGGGCGTCGGCAGTCTGCGCCGGACTGCGCAACCCTACCGGCCACGACCGGATGGGTCTGGCGCGATCCCTGGCCGCATCCCGGGCAGAGTTGGTGGGCCTGGGCAGCGCTGCCGAGACTGCACTCTTCGACCCCCACACGCGTGGGCAGGGGGTGGAACTGGTGGTAGCGCTGGATGCCGCGTGGCGCCTGGAGATCACGCTCGTGGCGCTGTCCTTCTACACCCGAGTCCTGCAGGAGGCGCACGCCGCCGGCCTGCCCACGCAGCGGTGGTGCGCGGCGATAGCGCGGCACCTGGAACGGGCGGCTGAAGCTGGGGTGGTGGTCCCGGGTCAGGGGTCGGGACGGCGGCCGTCCGGTGGGGGAGCGCAGTCCCATGGAGGTGCGCAGGGTGGCGGCGTTGAGGTTGGAAGCGGGGCGGCGCACCCAGATGCGGCCGTGCAGTTGGGTGCTGCCGAAGCGCACGCGGTGGGCAATCAGCTGTCACACCTGGAGGCCGGGGTGCGCGACCTCGTGGCGGTGGCGGCCCGCCCGTGAGTCGGTGGTGACAGGTCGGGGCGGGCCGCTGCCCGGGTCATAGTTCTGCGTCGCCCTGGGTGGTGGGGTGGGCGCGCCGCAGGCTGATGGCTCCTTCGCCGGTCAGCCGGCTTGAGTTGGTTCGGCGTTCGGCTCCCCCAAGGTCGAGATGCCAAGGACGCTGTAGAGCGGGCAGTAGCCGGTCACTGCAGTGGCTGCGGCGATGCCGGAGACTCCCAGCAGGGCGACACCTACCGGGTTGAACGGTCCGCCGATGGCCAGACCGGTGCCCAAAGCTGCAACCGAGATTCCCGCACGGACGACACGGTCGAGGTCGTTCTCGTTCTTCTGCATGAGGCCTCCAATTGAGTGGCTGGTGCCTGATCAACGCTAATACCCCCTGGGGTATTCCTCGGCGGTGTCGTGTGGTGCTGGTCGTGGTGGTGGCCTGGGGGCCCACCCGGGGGAATCCCCTGCCGTGCAGCGAGCGTGCGTGGCTTGATGGCTACTGTGGATTGAGGCCGAAAGGACGGTTGCGCCATGTCGATTCAGGTCGTGCCGAGCCCGGCACCGGAAGCTCCCGACCTCGACCCGGTGCCCCGGCGGGCGAGTGGCGCGATGCTTATCGTCATCGGGGTGTTCTACGCCATTGCCCTTGCCTTGTTGGCCTACACCCTCAGCACCCGAAACGCAGGGCTGCAGATGCGTCTGGCGGGCTTCGGGGCGGGCGGCTTGTACGCGGTCTGCGCCTGGCACAGCGCCAAGGTGCGCGGCGCGGCCCGCACCGTCACGTTCTTCGGCCTGGCCGCCGTGCTCGCCTTCGTCGCCGAGGCGCTGGGCGACAACTTCGGGTTGATCTTCGGCAGGTATCACTACACCGGAGCGCTCGGCCCTCGACTGCTCGGTGTGCCGATCCTGATCATTTTCACCTGGGGCACCATCGTCTACTGCGGGTACGCCCTGGTGACGTGGCTGACCGATCGTGGGGCGGTTCGGCGGGTCAGCGCTGGGTATCGGGTGGCGCGGGCCTTGCTGGTGGGACTGGCCACGGGGCTGATTGCCGCCGGATTCGACCTGATGGTGGATCCCCTGGCGGTGTCAGGGGTGTGGCGTGAAGTGTTGGGCACCGATGCTTGGTGGTGGTGGATCGACGGCGGGCCGTACCTGCCGAATCTGGAGTCGTGGCAAGGCGGCGACGGGATTCCAGTCATGAACTTCGTCGGGTGGACGCTGGTCCCGATGGTCATTGTCGCGACGTACGCGGTGATCTTCCCCGGCGGTGACCGGCCGGGTGACCGCCGTACCCATGCCGTGCCACTGCTGATCTACGGCTACCTCTACCTGACCATCGTCGGCGGCCTGGTCGAGATGGCCTGGTACGACCCGGGCCTGACCGGCGTCATCGTCATCGGCACTTTGGTGATGGGGCCGGTGTTCGTGCTCGGGCTACTGGGGTTGCTCAGTGAGGGCGCCCGCCGGGCAGTTGACTGACATCAGTGGACCACCGGCGAGCACCCGCCGCTACTCCAGGCCCAGGGCCTCGAGCACGTCGCGCTTGCCCTGTTTGCCGCGGCTCAGCAGGCCCATCCCGCCGGAGATGGTCACGGTGCGGTCCGGTCCGGTCAGAGTGACCTTGCGTGTGGCCCCCAGTTTGCTCTCCTCGACGCGCGTGCCCTCTCGAGGGAAACTCGCCAGCACTCGAGTGGTTCCCGAACCCGCGGCCGAATTCCCCTGCCAGTCCATCAGCACGATGTCCCGCTGCGTCACCGCCACCAGCATCACGCCGGTGAGACCCTCGGCCTGCGCACCTGCCTCCTGCGCCATCTGCATGCCCGCGGCTGCGGCCACCCCATCAACTGCAGCGGAAGTGCCCAAGCCCAAGGCATCAGCGGCCTCGCCGGCCGCAGCACCGCCTGCCGCTCGCGTGAGCAGCGACACGTCGGCTGCGAACACCCCGGCGGCGGCCACCGGTACGCCGAGCGAGGTCGCGGCGATTTCCCTCAGTTCTGCAGCGCTGGTCATCAGGCGAGCATGCCACGATGGCACCCAGAGTCGCGCGCGCTGCGCTCGGTTGTCGCGACGCGGCGGCGTGTTCGAATCCGGTGGCCACACATGACATTGCGGGGCCGCTGGGCTTCTGTGCCCTCGTCTATCGTTCGGGTATGGCAGATCGGTCCCTCGACCCGCGCGAGCGGCAGACCCTCGAGGCCCTGCGCTACGCGGTCAACGAGGAGGCCTCGTCGTATCTGGCCATCATGCGACTGTTCACCGAGGGGATGAGTGGCTTCCTGTCCGACCAGTCAGCCGACGAGGTCACCGAACGCCTCACCGAGTTGGGATTCACGCTTGACCGGGACACCGTCGACCTACGCCTGTCGTATCTGGTGGAACACGGCAATCTGGCCCGCAGCCCGCGTGAGACCGAAGCCCGCAGTGTGCGCGAATACCTCACCAACCGGGCCCGCTACCAACTCACGCCGAGGGGCGAACTCGTGCACCGGCAAGTCGAGGAACTGCTGGCCCAGTCCGAGGGCGCGAGGGAGGTGTCCAGCGAGATGCTGCCCGGCATCCTCGCCGGACTCGAGGACCTGCGGGACGTGGCCGAGCGAGGGGTGGAGCACGCCAATCCGCGGGAGCTGGCAGGGCGCATCACCACCCTGTTCGCGCAGTTCGAAGTGCTGGTGTCGTCCACGCGACAGTTCTATTCGTACCTCACCGGTGTGCTCACCCGCTTCGACCTTGACCGCGACGAGTTCGTCATGTTCAAGAGCGCGCTGATCGACTACCTGCAGCGCTTCGTGGAGGAGATCACCCGGCACCTGCCGCAGATCGCCGTGGTGCTCGACGAGGTCGCTCCGCACGTTACGCCGCTGTGTGAACGGGCAAACGCAGACGAGCGCCTCGTGGGGCTGGACGGCACCCGCGCCCGGCGCGCCACTGGCCTGGAACCGGGGGACTGGGTCAGCCTGCAGACGTGGTTCGTGGGCGCCCCCGGTCGACGCTCTGACGCCGACAACGTGCGTCGCCTGGCCACCGACGCCATGCGCTCGCTGCTGACCAACCTGCGTCGCATCGCCGCTGGCGCGGACCGGCAGCAGAGCCGCTACGGCGACCTCGTCCGCCTCGCGGGCTGGTTCGACACCGCCGCCGACGACCGGGCCCATGAGCTCTGGGCGGCGGTCTTCGGCCTGTACTCGGCCCGCCACCTGTCGTTCCCGGCCGACCCCGACGGCGATCCCGTCCCGGCGACGCAGTCCTGGTGGCGTGCACCCGTTGCGCAGGTGCCGGTCGGCCTGCGCGTCACAGGTGAACGGGCAGCGCGGGGCAAAGTCGGCCCGCGGGTGGACTACTCGGCTGCCAAGCGGGCCCGGTTGGCCGAGCGTGCGGCCGACCAGCGCCGCCGGGCCGAGGCCCTGCGCGAACTCGCTGACCTCGCCGGACCGCTGCGCGCCGCCGACCTCAGCGACAGCGCCCGCGCGCTCTACCTCGAGCTTCACTCACAGGCGCTCTCGGGCTTCGGGCGACCCCTTGCGCCCCACGACGTCGCCACCGCGCAGACCCGGGTCGAGGGCACCGCAGTGTGGCTGCACGTGCGGGCCGCAGCCGGCGATGAGGTGACGCTGAGGAGCCCCTCAGGGGTGCTGACGCTTCGTGATGTGGCAGTCGCGTTGACTGCCACGGACGAGGGTGCGGGGTCCGAAGCCGCGGCGTCGGAGGAACCGGTGGGGCTCGATGGGGCCGTCGCCGGTCAACCAGTCGCTCAAGGCGCCGACCGCTCCGCCGA
>JAUPKO010000875.1 GCA_030837395.1 Actinomycetota bacterium
CTGGTCCACCAGGTAGTCGCCGCCCTTGATCGTGTCGAAGGTGTGCCACTCCCAGTTGTCTTCCTCGACGTTGGCCAGCGCGGCGCACATGCCGCCCTGCGCCGCGCCCGTGTGCGAGCGGGTGGGGTAGAGCTTGGTCAGCACCGCCGTGCGTACCCGGCTGCCGGACTCCAGCGCGGCGCGCATGCCGGCACCACCGGCGCCGACGATGACGACGTCGTACTTGTGGGTCTGCATCTGTGGCTCCCTAGCCGATGGTCGGATCGAAGGTGAAGATGACGAGCGTCCCGAGAACCACGGTGAACACCGCCGCGACGTAGAGGATGGTCTGCAACCAGAACCGCGTCCTCGGCTTCTCGGCGTAGTCGTTGATTACCGTACGAAGGCCGTTGGAACCGTGCAACATGGCCAGCCACAGTTGCAGCAGGTCCCAGATCTGCCAGAACGGGGACGACCAGCGGCCCGCGACGAAGGCGAAGTTGATGCGCTGCACCCCACCATCGAGGATGTTCATGATCAGCAGGTGGCCGAGCACCAGGAACACCAGCACCAGGCCGGACACCCGCATGAAGATCCACGAGTACAACTCGAAATTGGAGCGCCCCGAACGCTTGGAGCGCGGCTGCGCCAGCGCGGGAGCGATGGCCTGCGGCGGCAGTGGCACGCGGGCGGCCTTCATGTCGTCGGGCTCGACGTCGGCGCGGCTGGGGAGGGTCGATTCGCTCATGACGCGCTCCCGAACAGGGTCTCGACGGTGTGGATGAGCATGAAGTAGGCGCCGGGGATCATCAGCACCAACCAGATGATCGCGATGACCCACAACATCTGCTTCTGGTACCTCGGGCCCTTGCCCCAGAAGTCGACCAGCACCACCCGGATGCCGTTGAGCGCGTGGTAGAGCACCGCGCCGACCAGGCCGACTTCGAGCAGGTTGACGATCGGTGTCTTGTAGGACGCGATCACCAGGTCGTAGGCGTCCGGGGAGACCCGGACCAATGCGGTGTCGAGGACGTGGACCAGAAGAAAGAAGAACACTGCGACGCCGGTGATGCGTTGCAGTGCCCAGGACCACATGCCTTGACCGCCGCGGTACATGGACCCGGAGGTGCGGGTCCGTTCCGCAGTCGTCGATGCCACTTCGTCTCTCCCGATGGCTAGGCCTGGGGCCGGATCGGTGGAACAAGCCCCGCCAGCGATCCTACCGCGCACACTCCTGGCCTGCCGCCCAGGTTAGCCGTGGCGCGGATAGTCTGGGTACATGTCTGGTATGACCGAGTCCGGCTTCCCGTTCGACAACCTCTACGGCCCGTCGGCCCTGGCCGACTGGGACCCGGACACCCAGTTGGGTGTCCCCGGCGAGTACCCCTTCACCCGAGGGGTCTACCCGTCCATGTACACCGGCCGTCCGTGGACCATGCGCCAATACGCGGGTTTCGGCAACGCCGCCGAGTCCAATGCCCGCTACAAGCAGCTGCTCGGCGCGGGTCAGACCGGCCTGTCGGTGGCCTTCGACCTGCCCACCCAGATGGGGTACGACTCCGACGACCCCATCGCCAGCGGCGAGATCGGCAAGGTCGGTGTCGCGATCGACTCCGTGGACGATATGGGTGTGCTGTTCGGCGGCATCCCGCTGGACAAGGTGTCGACCTCGATGACCATCAACGCCCCGGCGTCCACGCTGCTGCTGATGTACCAGTTGGTGGCCGAGCAGCAGGGGGTGCCAGGCTCGGCGCTGACCGGCACGATCCAGAACGACGTGCTCAAGGAGTACATCGCCCGCGGCACCTACATCTACCCGCCGGCGCAGTCGATCAGGCTGATCACCGACATCTTCGCCTACTGCCGGGCCGAGCTACCGCGCTGGAACACGATCTCGATCTCCGGCTACCACATGGCCGAGGCTGGCGCGACACCCGCGCAGGAGATCGCTTTCACGCTGTCCGACGGCATCGAATACGTCCGGGCCGCCATCGCCGCGGGGATGGACGTCGACGAGTTCGCCCCGCGCCTGGCCTTCTTCTTCGTCTCGCGCACGTCGCTGCTCGAGGAGGTGGCCAAGTTCCGTGCCGCCCGGCGGATGTGGGCGCGCATCATGCGCGAGGAGTTCGGCGCCAAGAACCCCAAGTCGCTCATGCTGCGCTTCCACACCCAGACCGCCGGGGTGCAGTTGACCGCACAGCAGCCCGAGGTCAACCTCGTGCGGGTCGCGGTACAGGGCATGGCCGCGGTCATGGGTGGAACGCAGTCGCTGCACACCAACTCGTTCGACGAGGCGATCGCCCTGCCGACCGAGAAGGCCGCCCGGCTGGCGCTGCGCACCCAACAGGTGCTCGCCTACGAGACCGACTTGACCAAGACCATCGACCCGTTCGCCGGTTCGTACGTGGTGGAGAGCCTCACCGACGAGGTGGAGGCCGCCGCGACGGCCCTGATGACCCAGGTCGCCGACCTGGGCGGAGCCGTGGCCGCGATCGAGCAGGGCTTCCAGAAGTCGGAGATCGAGCGCAGCGCCTACCGCATCGCGAACGAGATCGACGACGGCGAGCGCGTGGTGGTCGGTGTCAACAAGTTCACGGTCGAGACCGAGGAGCACTACGAGCCGCTGCGGGTCGACCCGACCATCGAGGCGCAGCAGACCGAGCGGCTCGCCGTGCTGCGCGCGGAGCGCGACAACGCCGCAGTGACGGCTGCCCTCGACGAACTCAAGCGCGCCGCTGAGGGCACCGACAACTGCCTCCCGCCGATGAAGCGTGCGCTGGCAGCCAAGGCGACCGGTGGTGAGGTGGCCAACGCGCTGCGCGCGGTGTGGGGTACCTACCAGCCGATCGACGTGATGTAGCGAACGCACACGGCCGACGGCTAGGGCCCGACTGAGCGACAGGGCCGGTTGCGCAGGTTACGCACGTAGTCGGCGGGTGCACCGGCGGCCTCCGCGGCGTCGGCGAGGATGCCCAGGTAGTGCGCGGACGGTAGCCCGCCCTCGTAGTCGTCAAGCACGTACAGCCACGCCAGCCGGCGACCTTCGAGCGTTTCGACCCGTACCCGGATCTTGGCGTACACCCCCAGCGCGCTGCCCTCCCATTCGTCCAGGGCGGCCTCGTCCCAGGCGGGGACGTCATAGAGCATCACGAACACCTGCGCGTCGGGATCCTCCACAACGGTGGCCAGGGCGCCCTCCCAGGCGAAGTCGTCGCCGCCGAAGGTCAGTCGCCAGCCCACCAGCCAGCCCGTGCCCTGAGCCGGGGAGGTGGGAGCACGCTTGGCCATTTGGGTGGGGTCGAGGTTGGAGCCGTAGGCGGCATACAAAGCCATGATCAGAAGGATATTGCGTGTTGGGCCCGAGTGGGCACGCCCTCACCCAAGGTGTGCATAACCGTTGTTCGGCAGGGGAGTGTGGCCGCTACCGCGACCCCGGGTGGCACCTTCGGGCAGGATGAGCGGGTGACTTCGGTGGTGATAGTCGGTGGCGGGCCCGGCGGCTACGAGGCGGCGCTGGTGGCCGCACAGCTCGGCGCGAAGGTGACGTTGATCGAGCAACTCGGTCTGGGCGGTTCGGCGGTGATCACCGACTGTGTGCCCAGCAAGGCGCTCGTGGCGGTGGCGGACGCCGCACGTGCGACCGTGGACAGCGCCAGGCTGGGGGTGCTCGTGCGCGGTGAGCAGGTGCGTCTGGAAGATGTCGAACTGGACCTCGGGGCGGTCAACGCCCGGATCCTCGACCTGGCCGGCGCCCAGAGCGAGGACATCGCGGCACGGCTGGAGCGTGACGGTGTGCGGATCATCGACGGCCGCGGGGTGCTGGCCGGTCCGGCGCGGGTGCTGGCGGTGACCGCCGGCGGCGAGCACCTGTTCGATGCCGACGTCGTGCTGGTCGCCACCGGAGCCCGGCCGCGGGTGCTCGAGGCGGCCGAACCGGACGGCGAGCGCATCCTCACCTGGGAGCAGGTCTACGGGCTGCAGGAGGTGCCCGAGCACCTGATCGTGGTGGGTTCGGGCGTCACCGGTGCGGAGTTCGCGTCGGCCTACCGGGGGCTGGGGTCGGAGGTCGCCCTGGTGTCATCGCGAGATCGGGTGCTGCCCAGCCAGGACGCCGACGCCGCCGAGGTCATCGAGGAGGTGTTCGCCCGCCGGGGTATCACGGTGATGCCGAGGTCCCGGGCCACAGCCGCCCGTCGCGAGGGCGACGAGGTCGTGGTGACCCTGGCCGACGGGGTCGAGCTCGCCGGGTCACATTGCCTGATGGCCGTGGGATCGGTGCCGAACACGGAGCGGATCGGTCTGATGGAATCGGGCATCCGGATGAACTCCGGCGGTTTCGTGGAGGTCGATCGGGTGTCCCGTACGTCGGCCCGGGGTGTCTATGCGGCCGGGGACTGCACGGGCGTGATGATGCTGGCCTCGGTCGCGGCCATGCAGGGGCGGATCGCCATGTGGCACGCGCTCGGGGATGCCGTCTCGCCGTTGGACTTGGCCACCGTGGCCAGCAACGTCTTCACCACCCCGGAGATCGCCACGGTCGGTGTCTCAGAGGTCGACGTCGCCGAAGGCCGGATGAATGCTGACTCCGTGATGCTGCCCCTGGCCACCAACGCCCGAGCCAAGATGGGCACCTTCACCGACGGCTTCGTCAAACTGTTCGCCCGCAAGGGGACGCGGATCGTCGTCGGCGGGGTCGTGGTGGCTCCGGGGGCGAGTGAACTGATCCACCCGGTGGCTATCGCCGTGGAGCAGCGGTTGACGGTCGACGAAGTTGCCCACACCTTTACCGTGTACCCGTCTTTGAGCGGATCCATCGCCGAAGCAGCCCGTCGGTTGCACGTCTAGCAGGGTCGACCGTGCAGACCGAAGCCGTGCGCGTGCTCAGTCCCGGCCTGAGTGTCGCCCTGGCGGCCCTGCTCATCTTCGGCTACAGCATTGTGGGGCGGTATCTGGGCCGCTGGAACCTCACCGCCCCGATCGTATTCATGGCCCTGGGTTGGCTGATTTCCCGCATGCTCGACGCGACCCCGACTGAGGTGTCCGGCCTGGAGGGCCTGGCCGAGATCACCCTGGCCCTCGTGCTGTTCACCGACGCCGCAGGCGTGCGGCCACGACAGATCAGCGGTGAGCGGGGCCCGATGGCACGACTTCTGCTGATCGGTCTGCCCATGACGATCGTGCTGGGCACCTTGCTGGCCGTGGTCCTCTGGCCCACGATGCCCTTCTACGCGGCTTTGCTGC
>JAUPKO010000876.1 GCA_030837395.1 Actinomycetota bacterium
CGGTGCGCAACTTGACCTCGTCGTAGGCCGCGTGCAGGTCCAGGCACGGGGGCTTGGTCAGGGCGATGTTGTCGAATCGGTCGACTACCTGGAAGTCAAGGCGATCGCCGGAGGCTGCGCGCCAGTAGTCGCCGGCGAAGGACGTGGCGTCATCGAGGGTTGCGAACGAGGGCGCATCGGCCATCTCTGGCCCCGGCCACACGGCCCGCACCAAGGTGACCTCGTGCACGGCCGGGGTGGCCATGGTCGAAACCCCGGAGGGTCCGGCGAGGCTGAGCACCGAGACGGTGCCGGGAACGGCGAAGGTGTCCGGCGGCTCTGAGAAGGGGGCGATCAAAGTGGGCGGATTGGCCGCCTCGGGGTTGGGGGTGACCGTCACGGAGATCGAGTCGCCGCTGGCCAGCCCGCGATCGAGGAGCTCGGCGTCGAGGCCTGCGACCGACACCCGGCCGGTGGGCGTGGCCACCGACACCGTCGGGCCGCCGGGGTGATCCACGGTGACGGTGAGGACGCCGGACAATTGCTGTGGACTCGAGTCCGACGTTGTGGCCGCGATCGGTGAGGCGGCCAGAAAGATTGACCCGAGGCCCATGAGGGTGACTCCGGCAACCCAGCCGACTCCGCGCCTGCCGCGAATGGTCCGCTTCATGTCGCCCCCTTGCTGGCTGTATGGGTCCTTCTTGCACACTACTCCTGCCCGGGGGCGCGCGGGTATCCCAGTGGCGGACGGTTGTGTGGCGCCCGCCCGGGCATGCGCTAGTGTTGCGCCGAACCGGGCCAATGACGTCCCGGGCTGCGCACCGCGCAGCATGTGCAACGCGCCTTCAGCCGCAGGTCACATCGGTCTGTGCGCCATGCCCCCTCCCGGCTCCGTAGAACCTTTCAGAGGTGACTCATGTCGTATGCGATGACCACGTCCTCGCCGTTCTCAGCTGTGCCCGAGGCCATCGGCCTCTACGACCCTGCGGCCGAGCACGACGCTTGCGGGGTGGCCTTCGTCGCCACCCTCACCGGGGTCCCCAGCCACCGGATCGTGGAGCAGGCCCTGACCGCCCTTCGCAACCTCGACCACCGCGGTGCCTCCGGCGCCGAACCGGACTCCGGTGATGGTGCGGGCATCCTGATCGGCGTGCCCGACGCTTTCCTGCGCGAAGTCGTGGATTTCGACCTGCCGCCGGCCGGCCAGTACGCGGTCGGCACAGCATTCCTCACCCCCGAGGAGGTGTCCGCGGCAGCCCAGGTGGCAACGATCGAGGCGATCGCCGCCGAGGAGGGCTTGACGGTTCTCGGCTGGCGATCCGTGCCGATCGTCTCGGACATGGTCGGGGCCACCGCCCGCGGCACCATGCCGACCTTCCGGCAGGTCTTCGTGGCGGCCCCCGACGGCGACCAGATGGCGTTGGAGCGCCGAGCGTTCTGCCTGCGCAAGCGGGTGGAGAACACCACCGACGTCTACTTCCCGTCGTTGTCCTCGCGAACGATCGTCTACAAGGGCATGCTCACCACCGGCCAGCTCGAGGTGTTCTTCCCCGATCTGACCGACCCTCGGGTGGCCTCGACGGTCGGCCTGGTGCACTCGCGGTTCTCCACCAACACGTTCCCCTCTTGGCCGTTGGCGCACCCCTACCGGTTGATCGCCCACAACGGCGAGATCAACACCGTGCGCGGCAACCGCAACTGGATGCGCGCCCGCGAGGCCATGCTTGCCTCGGACCTGATCCCCGGCGACCTCGCGCGGCTCTACCCCATCTGCACCCCCGGGGCCAGTGACTCGGCCTCCTTCGACGAGGTGCTCGAACTGCTCCACCTCGGCGGCCGCTCACTGCCCCACGCCGTGCTCATGATGATCCCGGAGGCGTGGGAGAACAACGCCGAGATGGACCCGGACAAGCGTGCCTTCTACGAGTACCACGCCACCTTGACCGAGGCCTGGGACGGACCGGCCGCGGTGTGCTTCACCGACGGCTCGGTGATCGGTGCCGTGTTGGACCGCAATGGTCTGCGACCCGGACGTTTCTGGGTCACGTCCGACGGGCTGGTGGTGTTGGGGTCCGAGGCCGGTGTGCTCGACCTCGACCCGGCCACGGTGATCCGCAAGGGTCGGTTGCAGCCGGGCAAGATGTTCTTGGTCGACACCGTCGCCGGCCGGGTAGTCGAGGATGAGGAGATCAAGGGCGACCTCGCCGCGGCGCAGCCCTACTCGGACTGGCTGCATGCGGGGATCATCCACCTCGAGGAACTGCCCGAGCGCGAGCATGTGGTGCACACCCACAAGTCCTGCCTGCGCCGCCAGCAGACGTTCGGCTTCACCGAGGAGGAGTTGCGGATCCTGGTGGCGCCGATGGCGCGCACCGGGGCCGAGCCGATCGGTTCCATGGGCACCGACACACCGATTGCGGCGATCTCGGACCGGCCGAGACTGCTGTTCGACTACTTCTCGCAGTTGTTCGCCCAGGTGACCAACCCGCCGCTGGACGCGATCCGCGAGGAGATCGTCACCTCGCTTCGCTCCAACATCGGGCCCGAGGGCAACCTGTTGGAGTCCACGCCGGCGCAGTGCCGTCAGGTGGTGTTGCCGTTCCCTGTGATCGACAACGACGAGTTGGCGAAGATTCATCACATCAACGACGACGGTGACCTGCCGGGCTTCCAGTCCGGGCGCATCTACGGGCTGTACCGGGTGGCCGGCGGGGGCGAGGCGCTGGCTGAGCGGATCGACGAGATCTTCGACGAGATCGACGCGATGATCGCCGAGGGGGTGCGGTTCGTGGTCCTCACCGACCGCGACTCCGACACCGAGTTGGCGCCGATCCCGTCGCTGCTGCTGACTGCCGCGGTGCACCACCACCTCGTCCGGCAGAAGACTCGCACCCAGGTGAGCCTGATCGTGGAGGCCGGGGACGTCCGCGAGGTGCACCATGTGGCGCTGCTCATCGGCTATGGCGCCGCGGCGATCAACCCGTACCTGGCCATGGAGAGCGTTGAGGACCTCGTGGCCTCGGGTTACATCGACGGCATCGAGTCGGACAAGGCCGTGCGCAACCTGGTCAAGGCCCTCGGCAAGGGTGTGCTGAAGGTGATGTCCAAGATGGGTATCTCGACGGTGTCGTCCTACCGCGGCGCGCAGGTGTTCGAGGCCGTCGGCCTGAGCCACGAAGTGATCGACCAATTCTTCACCGGCACCACCAGCAAGCTCGGCGGGATTGGGCTGGAGGTGATCGCCGAGGAGGTCGCGCGACGGCACCGGATCGCCTACCCGGAGTCGGGCTCGTCCAGCGCCTACCGCACGCTGCGGATCGGCGGCGAATACCAGTGGCGGCGTGAGGGGGAGCCGCACCTGTTCGACCCGGAGACGGTCTTCCGATTGCAGCATTCCACCCGCGCCGGCCGGTACGACATCTTCAAGGAGTACACGGCGAAGGTCGACGACCAATCCACGCGGTTGATGACGCTGCGCGGCCTGTTTGAGTTGCGCTCGGAGCGCGAACCGGTGTCGTTGGACGAGGTCGAGTCGGTGGCCGACATTGTGCGGCGGTTCTCCACCGGGGCGATGTCCTACGGTTCGATCTCGCAGGAGGCCCATGAGACGTTGGCAATCGCCATGAACCGTCTCGGCGGCAAGTCCAACACCGGCGAGGGTGGCGAGGACCCCAACCGGTTCATTACGGACGCCAACGGCGATTCCCGGCGGTCCTCGATCAAACAGGTCGCCTCCGGCCGGTTCGGAGTCACCAGCGAATACCTGGTCAACGCCGACGACATCCAGATCAAGATGGCCCAGGGTGCCAAGCCCGGAGAGGGCGGCCAGCTGCCCGGGCACAAGGTCTACCCTTGGGTGGCCAAAACGCGGCACTCGACGCCCGGCGTCGGGCTGATCTCGCCGCCGCCGCACCACGACATCTACTCCATCGAGGACCTGGCGCAACTGATCCACGACCTCAAGAACGCCAACAACAAGGCCCGCATCCATGTCAAGCTCGTCTCCGAGGTCGGTGTGGGCACGGTCGCGGCCGGAGTGGCCAAGGCGCACGCCGACGTCATCCTGATCTCGGGCCATGACGGCGGCACCGGCGCCTCCCCGCTGACCAGCCTCAAGCATGCCGGCGGACCATGGGAACTCGGACTGGCCGAGACCCAGCAGACCCTCATGCTCAACGGCCTGCGCGACCGTGTGGTGCTCCAGACCGACGGCCAGCTCAAGACCGGCCGAGACGTGCTGATCGCGGCTCTGCTCGGCGCGGAGGAGTTCGGGTTCGCCACCGCACCATTGGTGGTGATGGGCTGCGTCATGATGCGCGTGTGTCACCTGGACACCTGCCCGGTCGGGGTCGCCACCCAGAACCCGGTGCTGCGCGAGCGCTTCAACGGCAAGGCCGAATACGTCGAGACGTTCTTCCGCTACATCGCCGAGGAGGTGCGCGAACTCCTTGCACAGTTGGGCTTCCGCAGTCTCGATGAGGCGATCGGTCACGTCGAATGCCTGGACACTCGCGCTGCGGTCGACCACTGGAAAGCCAGCGGGCTCGACCTCTCGCCGATCCTCCTGGCGCCCCGGTCCGACAGTCCCCGGCGGTGCCTGACCAGCCAGGACCACGGCCTTGATAAGGCGCTGGACAACGAGCTCATCGCGTTGTCGGCCGATGCCCTTGAGCGGGGCGAACCGGTGCGCGCCCAGGTGCCCATCCGCAACGTCAACCGCACCGTGGGCACCATGTTGGGTGCCGAGGTGACGCGGCGGTTCGGCGGTGCCGGGCTGCCCGACGAGACGATCGACATCACCTTCACGGGCTCAGCCGGGCAGTCCTTCGGGGCCTTCGTGCCCGCCGGCGTGACGCTGCGCCTGGAGGGCGACGCCAACGACTACCTGGGCAAGGGGTTGTCCGGCGGCAGGCTCGTGGTGCGGCCTGACCGCGCCGCGCCGTTCGTGGCCGAGGAGCACATCATCGCCGGCAACGTGATCGCCTACGGCGCCACCAGCGGTGAGATCTTCCTGCGCGGGGTCGTGGGGGAGCGGTGCTGCGTGCGCAACTCCGGTGCCCACGTCGTCACCGAAGGCGCTGGCGATCACCTGTGCGAATACATGACCGGTGGCCGGGTGGTAGTGCTCGGAGCCACCGGGCGCAACGTCGCCGCCGGGATGAGTGGCGGCATCGCGTACGTGATCGACCTCGACCCGGGCAAGGTTAACCGGGAGATGGTCGATGTGGAGCCGCTCGGTGATGTGGACGCCGAGTTCGTCCGCGAGATGATCTCCCGGCACACAGAGGAGACCGGTTCCGCGGTGGGCGCCGCGCTGTTGGCCGACTGGCCTGTTGCCGCCGCCCGGTTCAGCACGATCATGCCCCGGGACTTCCGCCGGGTGCTGCAAGCTCAAGCCCAGGCAGAAGCCGAGGGCCGGGACGTTGACGAGGCGATCATGGAGGCGAGCCGTGGCTGACCCACGCGGATTTCTGAAGGCCGGTCGGGAGCTTCCCACCCGTCGTCCGGTGGACGTGCGGATCTCGGACTGGCGGGAGGTGTACGACGAGTTCGATGAGGGCAAGTTGCGCACCCAGGCGGCCCGCTGCATGGACTGCGGGATCCCGTTCTGCCACAACGGCTGTCCGTTGGGCAATTTGATCCCGGAATGGAACGACCAGGCCTGGCGCGGTGACTGGCGGGCGGCGATCGACCGGCTGCACGCCACCAACAACTTCCCGGAGTTCACCGGGCGGTTGTGCCCGGCCCCGTGCGAGACCGCCTGTGTGCTGGGCATCAACCAGGACCCGGTCACCATCAAGCAGGTCGAGGTGTCGATCATCGACCGCGCCTGGGAGTCAGGCTATGTCGAGCCGCAGCCGCCGGATCGGCTCACCGGCAAGACGGTTGCCGTGGTCGGGTCCGGACCTGCCGGCCTGGCCGCCGCCCAGCAGTTGGCCCGGGCCGGCCACACGGTCGCGGTGTTCGAACGCGACGACCGGATCGGCGGCCTGCTGCGTTACGGCATCCCGGAATTCAAGATGGAGAAGCACCACATCGACCGTCGGCTTGAGCAGATGGTCGCCGAGGGAGTGAAGTTCCGCACGAGCGTCGAGGTCGGCGTTGACATCACGGCCGAGGACCTACGCAAGCGGTACGACGCCGTGGTGATCGCGGTGGGCGCCACGGTCCGCCGCGATCTTGATGTGCCCGGACGTGACCTCGACGGCGTCCATCAGGCGATGGACTACCTGCCGCCGGCCAATCGGGTGCAGTTGGGCGACTTCGAACGTTCGCCGATCCACGCCCAGGGCAAGCACGTGGTGGTGATCGGCGGCGGCGACACCGGCGCGGACTGCTTGGGCACCGCGACCCGGCAGGGGGCGGCCTCGGTGACCCAGTTGGAGATCCTGCCGCGACCCACCGAGGAGCGGCCGGCTGCCCAGCCCTGGCCCACCTACCCGATGGTCTACCGCGTCTCGAGCGCCCACGAGGAGAACGGCGAGCGCGTCTACAGCGTTTCGACCCAGCGCTTCGTCGGTCAAGACGGCAAGGTGACCGGGCTCGAACTGGTCGACGTGGAGTTTGTCGACGGCCGGTTCTCGCCGATCGCCGGCAGCGAACGGATCCTCCCGGCCGACCTCGTCACGTTGGCGATGGGCTTCACCGGCCCGGAGGCGGGTACGTGGACCGAACAGTTGGGTGTCGAGTTGGACGGGCGGGGCAACCTGCGTCGCGATGATGACTACATGACCCGCGTGCCCGGGGTGTTCGTGGCCGGCGATGCCGGCCGCGGCCAGTCGCTGATCGTCTGGGCGATCGCCGAGGGTCGCGCGGCCGCGGCGGCGGTGGACCGCTTCTTGCAGGGCTCCACCGAGTTGCCGTCGCCGATTCCGCCGACGGCGCGACCGTTGACGGTCTGACGGTGCTGCGTCGGCCGTGGCGACCTGCGCGTCCCGCCAGGTTCGGGTAGGTTCGCCCCGTGCGCCGCGCCAAGATCGTTTGTACCCTGGGACCAGCCACTTCTAGTCGCGAAGCCTTGACCAAGCTTGTCGAGGCGGGAATGGATGTGGCCCGGTTCAACCTCAGCCACGGCACCCACGCCGAGCACGAGCGGTTGTTCCGACTGCTGCATGAGGTCGCCGACGAGGCAGGTCGGGCGATCGGGCTGATGGCTGATTTGCAGGGGCCGAAGATCCGACTCGGCACGTTTGCCGAGGCTGGTCCGGTGATGCTCGAGCCGGGTGACCGATTCGTCATCACCACGGCCGAATGCGAGGGCACGGCCGAGCGGTGTTCCACCACGTACGAGGGCCTGCCCGGCGACGTCGCGGCTGGCGATCGAGTGCTGATCGATGATGGCCGGGTGGCGCTGCGCGTGTTGAAGGTCGACGGCGTCGATGTGGTCACCGAGGTGGTCGAGGGCGGACCGGTGTCCGATCACAAGGGCATCAACCTGCCCGGGGTGGCGGTCAGCGTGCCGGCACTGACCGAGAAGGACACCAGGGACCTGCGCTGGGCGCTGATCACCGGCTTCGACTTCGTCGCGCTGAGTTTCGTCCGGACTGCGGACGATGTGTCGAAGGTGCGCGAGATCATGGCCGAGATGGGCATCCGGTTGCCGGTACTCGCCAAGATTGAGAAGCCACAGGCGGTCAGCAATTTGGAAGCGATCATCAACGCCTTCGACGGCATCATGGTGGCCCGCGGCGATCTGGGCGTCGAGTTGCCGCTGGAGGACGTGCCGCTGGTGCAGAAGCACGCCATCGCGCAGTGCCGCCGGGCGGCAAAACCTGTGATCGTCGCCACCCAGATGCTTGATTCGATGATCAATGCGAGCCGGCCGACGCGTGCCGAGGTGTCAGATGTGGCCAATGCCGTGCTGGACGGCACCAGCGCGCTGATGCTCTCGGGTGAGACGAGCGTGGGTGAACACCCCGAGTTGGTGGTGGCCACCATGAGTCGGATCATCGAGAAGACCGAAGCCGACCGCACTACCAAAGACGCCGACCCCGGCGACGCGGACGCCACCGGAACAGCGCGCGCCGTGACCCGGGCCGCCACGGTGGTGAGCAAGCAGATTCAGGCCCGCTACATCTGCACCTTCACCGAGACCGGGTTGTCGGCTCGGCTGGTGTCGCGGCATCGGCCCAAGGTGCCGATTCTGGCCTTCACCCCGAGCACCAAAACGCGCGCCCAACTGTCGCTGGTGTGGGGTGTCGAGGCGTTCCTGGTCGACCATGTGGACCATACCGACGACATGGTGCGTCAGGTGGAGGCCGAACTGCTCGATCATGAGCGAGCCGAGCTGGGCGACCGCGTGGTGATCGTCGCGGGCGTGCCGCCGGGGGTGCCGGGCACGACCAACGGCCTACGGGTGCACCTGATGGGCATGGCCGGGCCTGCGTCTGGGGTGTGACACCGCCAGGGCACGTCGACCAAACCGCACGGCGGCGCGCTCCGATTCCCTCGGCCAGGGTTCAGTCCGCCCATTCGCGGTACGGCCGCGCGGCCAGATTCACGTTGTAGAAGCGCTCATCACCCGATACCTCGGTTCCCGCCCACCCAGGCAGTTCGTACTC
>JAUPKO010000877.1 GCA_030837395.1 Actinomycetota bacterium
CAGTTTTCATCCCGCCGTACTGGCTGCGCCAGCCGTGGAACTAGGGCTCTGAGATCTCCCACGCCCGGCCCGCACCCGCGAGAGCTCCCCGATGGCGAGCGTCACATCAAGACGACGGGGTGGCCTGACAGTCTGCTCAGGCAACTAGCCCGATTCTCGTGGCCATGGTAGCTATTCTCCTGCTAGGCGAACGGCGCTTTGAAGAACACTGATCCGAGGGGTTGGTCCTTGTGGCATCGAAGCGCGTATGGCTCGGAGTTGTGGTTACCGCTTCGCTTCTTGTAGGTGTCCTGCTCGGGCCGCCTGCCGTGGCCGGCACGCAGCCGACCACGAGCGACAGGGAGACGAGCGCGCCTCCCAGGATCCCGAGCATTTATGGCGTCGGCGTAGCTCAAGGCCGACCAGGCGCTCTGGATGAGTACTGCGCACAGTACGGCGAGGGCCCGACATGGACCGGAGTGCGCCCCGCGACGATCGACGACGCCTGCATAGCGAATGGACTCTCCTTCAGTGACCTAACTTGGACCGCGTGGACGGCCCGCAGCGCAACGGGACGAGGTGTCGTTCACTGGAATCCCTGCATCCCGTCATGCATGGAGGGGACCTGGAAGAGGGCCCCGGTTCGCGTTACCTTTTCCGCCCCAATCAAGACCCGCTCGGGGGTGCGGTACTTCACCGTGATGACCCTGACACCGAGGGTCGTAGAGTACGACCTTCAGTCAAACACTCACTGACGCAGCGACGGCCCCGGTCCCACCGGCCTCACTGCCCCCTGTTAACACGGGCGGGCTGGTCCACGATGCTTCACACCTCGATTCGCGACTCCTGCTCTGGGTGGTCCCAGTCTGCGACTCATCGACAGCCGGGTTTTCACCTTCTTGCCGGGGTTCGCGAGGCGCAGACGTCACGACGCGCCCCTCCGCGCAGATGTCGTCGCATTCTGGTTCCTATACCGGGCGCAGGCGGTCCCTCGTGGTTAGGGTGAGCCCATGAAAATCGGGGGAACGACGAAGGCCATTATTCAAACAGCCGCCGCAGTGATCGCTCTCGTCGCCATAACTGGTGTGCTGGCACCCGGGTCGATGGCGATGCGGCCACCTCAGGGCGAGCTCGCCGCGACGAAGCCGTACAAACCACCGCCCTTCATAAGTGGGCCCTATGCAAGCTTCACCTACACGGATGACTGGATGGATTCTTATGACGAAGAGGACAGCCCGGTCAGAGGCAAAGTGAAGGCGTGGCAACCAGCCTCTGGCCGCATCGGTGCCCTGACCGTCGGCGCGCGGCCAGGCACTTCCCTCGTGAAGAACCTGTGGGGCTTTGCGGCTTCAGGAGACCGCTTCGTCACTCTCACGGTGATCAGCGTGCCACCGAAGGATTTCACTCCGGGAAGGAACGATGCCGAATTGGCGGGTTTCGATGTCCGGGGCCGTGAACTCTGGCGCATCGCCAAGCCCGCGACGACCGTCAAAGACGTGCACTATTTCCTTGACGCAAACGACGGATACGCAGTATGGAACGCAGGGACCTACGACTCGGCATGTCCGGTCCGCCTCTCGGACGGGAAGGAGTTCCCCTGCTTCGCCCGGAGTGGTGCCAGCGAGCTCGCATTCTCGCCTCGCGCGGAAGGCGTTCCTCGGTTTGTGTCTGGCGACAGAATGCTGGTCGGCACCAACACGGCGCCGCGGGGGTACGGTCGGTCGACGTTGAGATCCGTCGATGGAACCATCCTGTGGGATGTCCCCATCGAGCCGCGCTCCATATACAACGATGGGTCGGCCTACCCGCTGGCGTCACTCAACGGCGTGGCGATTGTCGGATACGGGACCAACGAGCTGATCTTCCAGGACCTAGAGACAGGGGCCGTGATCACGCGGGCGTATGTTGGGAAAGGAAGCCTTCCTGTCGACTTCGTTAGGTCGCGAGGCGATGGCTGGCGCTCGCGCTACCAGCCGTTTGTCATCGATTACAGCACGGGGCTGGTCATGTACGGAACCGACGGCTACGTGTCTGTCTTCGACACGAAGACGCGTACCGTTCTGTGGACAACTCCTGAGACCCAGGAGGCAGGACCTGAGATGACGTGCGGGTCCCGCACATGGATTCGCGCGCGCGCCAGTCTGACCATTTTCCAGGTCAACTCACGCACCGGAGCGATAGAGAAGCGTGATGTGAAGGACGAAGCGATCCCGAGGATCTGCATGACCGGGGGCCGTGCGCTGTTCCGGCTCGCAAACGGGCGCAACGTAATCGTCCGGGTGCCATAGTGCTGGAGATTCATCGTTGTTCCGTCGAGTTCGTGGCCAGTCGTCGCTCGCCGCGATCCCCTTCGCGATGATGCGCCGCGCGACGTTGCACCGCTGGAGGACTCGGACCGTTCGTCCGTGTCCTTTCGCGGGCGGTTCAATGGGGTTCGGTCGTCGGAGTACGCCTACGTATGTCTGAGTCGGTTCCTGTGGGTCGCCGTTTGTGAGCGGTTCCCTGATAGTTGGAGTCGCGTCAACATGTCGATAGATGTGATTGCTGTCGGTCTGGTGAACACGTCGACCCTCAGCGGGTCATCGGGACCAATATCCGATTGGTAGTCGTGTGCAGGGGCGCTCTGCCTCACGGCGGGGCGCCTTATCGCACCGCAGGGCTACGGAAGTCACTCCAGTGCGTCACCCCGCGTCCTACCGTCGACGTCCGCTGCCGCCGTATGGTCCGCTTCAAGGGACCCTCCCCTCTGATCTATCTGACGGCACAAAGGGCACGCGCAAGGTCTGCACTCATTGACAGGCTGACGGGTAGGCTGCTGCTCAATCGAAAGGACCGCAATGAGACTCCGGTACCTGGCCGCCATCGGCCTCGCGAGCCTGCTGGCGAGCGCGACCCTTTCAGGACCGAGTGCCTCAGCTGCGTCCCGCGGCGGCTTAGAAAGCGTCGCATGGGCGGGCACCCAGGTCAGCAATGCTGATCGAGCCGGGACCGAACGGTGCTCCAAGACCACCCGGGAGTCTCAGTACTTCGGCGAGGTGTGCCGGGCGGCCGAGTCGGGTTCTGAGGAAGCCCTCCTAGGGTTGTGCCTGGAATCCCGGTACTGCCGGGATCAGCCGTCTCTGCCACAGATGACGGAGAACTGGCGCAGTGCTACCTACCGTGACGCACTAGTCAAAGCAATGAACGCTAGCGATGGAGGGCTCGATCTACAGGTGGCCCCGAAGAGCGGCTGGAACGCCGCCTACTGCACTCCAGGAACCGGGCCTGAGATTCCGTGGCGCTGGAGAGAGAACGTGCAGCAACTGCGCCAGGATGCACGCAGGTTGGGATTCAACGTGCCCAGGATTTCGCCGAAGATCTCGACTTGCCCCCGTTTCTACAAGGGGCCAGCCGTCTTCGTCGGCTACGACTCGTCGGCGGACGACTACGGCAGTCTCATCGGGACCTTCCCGTGGGGTACCCACTACGACGTCGGCGATTGGGGCGCGAAGTAGGGCAACCCAAGGTGCGGGGGTCCTGATGCCGTTCCCCAAAGCAGCGACTTTCCCGACGCGGGCCTCGGCGGCAGGCCGGTGGTCGCGAGTTCACCACTCCCATGTTCCCGACGTCAGGGCGCGCTCCAGAGGAGTCCATGAGAATTGCTTGGCCCTGTCCCGCCAACAGCACGGCACAGTCGACGCGGTCATCACCCCTGGAACGGCGCACCACGGCACAACAACCCGCACGCGTCAGGCAGGCTCGGGCCCAGCCGTCACTACTGGCAGTAGATGGCGTCCTGATGGGCCACGGGCGGTGGAACGGCACTGCTATTCCCCGAAACCGGATCAGACGGCCCGTAGGACAGGTCCCTGGCGGTTACGGCGTTCGGTGCGACCCCGCGACCACCACCCATGCTGGGGAATAGGTACTTCTTCACGCTCACGCTGATGGTGACACGCGACTTGTCCGTCCCACGCCAGCAGCCGTTCCCCTCCGTTCGGTCACCGGACATGTTTACAACAGGGTTGGCCTGCAGGTCCCCCTGTTCCCAAGGAGCAGAGACCTCGAAGAACATCCCCTTCGTCAGGGCCGTCGGTACAACGAGTTTGACTGTCCCTCCGCGTACCACACCAGACGTGCCTGACCAATACGCTCCTTCGCCCGACGTGGCGGAAGGCGCCTTGGCAGGAGACACCGTGCAGCCCTCACAGTCCGTCACACGCATTGTGATCGTCGTGGTCGCCGGCGCCGCCACGGCGTGACCGCCGGGCAGGCCCAACACCACGAGAGCGGCGACCGCCGAACTCACCAATCTGCCTCTGGCACTCATGCGATCTCCTCAGCCTTTGGTGCCCGACCGTACCAGTCGTGCCGGAGCATCCACGATCGATAGCGCAGACCGAAGTTCAGCGGCAGACCTCGGCAGTGCACGGTCGACCAGACCTTGTTGGCAGCACAGCCACGACGGCGCACATCTGCTGCTGTCAGACGCGACAAGTCACCTAGCCGAACAGATCCGCTGCTTGAGGATCCGAACAGATCTCTCGCTTCAACTGGCGCCACGTCTGAGGACCGACAACCCCGTCAACGTAGAGGCCGCGCGAGCGCTGGAAGGCGGTCACCGCCGATGCCGTCGCAGGCCCGTACCAGCCGTCGACCTTGATGGGCACCGGCGGTGGGAAGTTGAGATACACCAGTGACCACTGGACGGTCTTCGCGGCATCCGAGTACGTGCGGCTGGTTGACGCGCGCAGGGTGGGCAGATTCCGCACCGACTGGTAGCAGAGGTACCACTGGTAGACATTCCGCTCAACCGTCGTGAGCACCTCTTGCGCTGGCGCGCTACCCATGGAGTGGGGCACGGATCGCCCCCCGCTGGGCGTAGCACCGTGCGCCCCTGCCAACCCGGGCACCATTAGTAGGAACGCTGAGATTCCGATCGCCGCGACAGCCCGTCTGCCCATATTCGCCATCGGACCCCCCCCGTTGATGGATCGAGGCCACAACTCAATCACACACAGGCCCTTCGACGTTCGCCTTTCGGCGCCGTCATTGGTCACCCAGAGCCCTGCGAGACGCCAACTGCCCCTAGGCAGTACCTCCACCCCCTCCTCGACAATGAGAAGGACAGCGTGGGGGGCGCCAACACTCCCCGGGACACGGAGGCCACGCACGACAACCAGCTACCGTCCTGAGCGC
>JAUPKO010000095.1 GCA_030837395.1 Actinomycetota bacterium
AGGGCGCCGGCGGTGAAGGCCTCCACCACGAACAGTGGGAGGGTCTGCAGGGCGATGATCGTCAGACCGAAACCGGCGGCATCCAAGCCCAGGCCGATCACGTAGGGCACGGACCCGAGTAGCCGAACGAACAGCCCCGGGTCCAGGCCCTCGCTGCGGCTGGCCTTCTTGGCCCCGATCGATTGCAGGACGGTGGCCAGGCCGTAACAGACGGCGATTCCCGCGGCGGCGATCAGCGCGAAGTTCATGGCGTCGACGTTACCCCTGCCGACAACGCCGACGTTTCCGCCCGCGCTGCCTCGTCGCTGGGGCGGCGGATCACCTCGCCGCGTGCGAGGGCGGCGGCGTTCTGGGCATCGAACTCGTCGGCGTCCGCGTCGACGCCCCACTTGGACAATTGGGCCATCACCGAGTCGCGCGCTTTGGCGAAGCGGGAGGCGTCCATCCGCCGGGTCGCCCAGTCCCGTTCGCGTTCTCGCAGGGCGGCTTCGATCCGCGCGGACTGCTTGGCGTTGGCGGGCAGGTCGTAGGCGCCCTTGACGGCCTCGCACAGCTCAATCCGGTAATCGTGGCCCTGCCGGACGAACTCGCCGGGTTTGCTGTTCATGCCGTTCTTGAGGTCCATCAAGGTGATGATGAACGTGATCACGGGACGGAAGGCGGTCTCCCGCGGGACGCCGGGCGGCCGGGTCTGCGGCGGGCCCATCCACCATGGTGCGCGCACCAGCATGGAGTAGCCGAACATATTGATGGGGTCGTCCTGGTGCACGATCTGCACGTGCCGCACCGAGGCCGGTAGGTCGGCGATTTCGCTTGCCTGGCTGACCTGGCCCAGCAGCCCCAGGGGGTCGACGCGATCGTGGTCGTGGAACCAGCGCTCCCACAGTTTGGTGCGGAACGGTGTGCCGAGGTAGAGGCCGCGGTCGATCCCCAGAGCGTCGAACTCGACAGTGTCGGCGGTCACCACATCAAGGGCCACCTGGGCGCCCAGGCTCTCGCCGAACTGCAGCAGACGCGGCCTGCGCTGCGGTGGCATGGCTGCGATCCGGTCCCGGATCCCGGCCAGGATGAGACGCTGCTGGGCGATTCCCTGACCGGTTAGGTTGAGTGCCAGAGCGCTGGGCACGAGGGCGTACTGCGGCACGATGATCGCGCAGTCGCCCCGGGTGAGGTACTCCACGGCTTCGGCGAAGGAGTAGTTGACGTAGCCGACACCGGTGGGGGCTGCGACCACGATCACTGAGCGGTCGAAGGCCCCCAGGCGGTCCAGTTCGGCCAGGGCGATCTTCGCCCGGTCCTCGGCGGAGGCGGCGCTGCCGTAACCGGCCACCGCCCGCACCGGCGCTTTCGCAGACTCGCCCATGACGTCGGTGATCTCCTGCGGGGTCAGGGCCATGAGGACGAATCGCCGGCCCTCTTTGCCGATCGCGTCGAAGGCAACGACGCTGGTGGGGCCGGCGGTGACGTGCGCACTGGTGGGCGGATCGGGGTAGGCGGGCTCGACGACGTCGTCGGTGTGTAGGAGGTGTCGGCGTAGACGGTTGAGCGCCACCACGCCCGCAGTGCCCAGGATCGTTGCGGCGGCCGCGTGGCCGACCAAGGGTGTGACCGGGTCCGAGGATCGGCCGAGGGCGTGGGAGACGAGTTTGGGGGTGCCCTCGGCGATGGCGAATTGCGCGCCGGCCAGGGCGACCAGGCCGCCGGCGACGGCGGCCCCGATGCCGATGGACTTGGCGACCTTCACCGGGGCTCTATCGGCCCGTGTGGGACGACGTTCGTGCCACTTGCCCTGGTCGTGGTGTTTGGCCCGACGGTTGCGCAGCAGCACCTGGAAGCCGGAGACACCCCCGCCGATCGCGACGGCCACGGCGAGGTTCGTCGGCAGGCCCTTGACCCCCACCGTGTGCGCCATCACCTTCTCGGCGCCGATCACCAGGGCGCTGGCGTACGCGCCCGCGGTGACCACCCGCGCCACGGACTGCGCGGTTGCCAGCGACATCGGCACCTCATGATCGTCGGGCACCAGGGCGATGACCGTGACCCCGGCGAGCGCCACGACAGTGGTGGCCGCGAGGGTGGTGTTTGCCGTGTCGCCGGAGCGGCGGGACTTGACGATGAGTTCGGACACCGCCTCGACCGTCGCCAGTCCGAGGGAGGCGAAGCCGAGGCCGTACGCCGCGGTGGCGCCGGTCACCATGGCCTGGTCCGTGGTGGACCGCGGCAGCAGGCCGCGGGCGAACGAGGGCCCGATGGTTGAGATCGCCGTGACCACGCCGGAGCGCAGCGCCAGGTAGCGACGTTCGCGCACGAATGTCCAGGCGGGTTTCAACTCGGCCATGGGTGGTCCTCCGCAGGGTGACAACGAGTGAACCCGCTCAGGCTAGGACATCGACCGCAGTGGTGCGCCGTGGTTCGCCGTGAAGTTGCCCGTGGCGCGTGCCATGCAGTCGCCCGGCCTATTGTGTGCCGGTGATCGAACTCGGACGCGACGTCAGTATCGACGACATCGACCGCATGCGCTCGAAGTTGTACATCACCAGCGGGGCGGACCGGGGGCGCAAATGGTCGGCCTTCTGGGTGCTGCTGGTGTTGGCGGGGATCATCGCCTCCGCCGGTGTTGTCGCGGACTCGACGGCGACAGTGATCGGCGCGATGATCGTCGCCCCGCTGATGACCCCCATCCTGGGCACGGCCCTGGCCCTGGTGTTGGCCGACCGTCGGAACCTACTGCACAACGTCGGGCTGGTGCTGACCGGTGCGCTGGTGGTGGTCGTCATCGGCTACGTCGTGGGGGCCATGCACGCCAACGATGTGCTGGCCGCCGTCAACGGCCAGGTGGCCGGCCGGGTGAGCCCCAAACTCATCGACCTGGTCGCCGCCCTGGCCACCGGCGTGGTCGGGGCGTTCGCCCTGGTGCGCTCAGACGTGTCGGACACCCTGCCCGGGGTCGCCATCGCGATCTCCCTCGTGCCCCCGCTGGCGGTGGTGGGGCTGACGTTGGAGTCGGGTTCGCCCGCCGAGGCCAGCGGTGCGCTGCTGTTGTTCGCCACCAACGTC